>NZ_JBZNBU010000153.1:0-16177 GCF_058530065.1 Waterburya sp.
CCATAGGTCAAAAGAAAACTTGCGTAAATACATTGTCGCTCGATCCTTTGTGAGATGAGATTCAAATTCATTCAGCGTATTTGCTATTTAGTCATAGCTTCAATCTCAATTTCTTTAGTTATTAGTTTTTCCAATTCACACTATGGAACATTGATAGCTCATTCAACCCTTGCATCTTTAGTATCGAGCAATTTCGCTCCCATAGAATTTCCCAGAGTGCGGGTTTTATCGAATCGATGGCAGTTTATCCCTGAAAGTCAATTTATAAATAAAAACAGATCCAGATCGACTACCAAAAATCGACTGGAACTAAAACCCACTAGACAACTTCCCAATTTTCCCGCTCGGTGGCAAGACATTAAAGTCCCCAGCAACTGGTGGTTAGAAGGTCACGATCTCAATGGTGCAGTTTGGTATCGGCATCAATTTCCAGCAACTCCAGAACTGGAAAATCGAGTCGTGAAGTTGGTTTTTGCGGGAGTAGACTACACTGCCGATGTCTGGCTGAATAGTAAGTATTTAGGTTTTCATGAAGGTTATTTCCAACCTTTTAGTTTTTTGGTTGGCGATCGCTTGAATTCTACAAAAGAGAACGAACTAATTGTCAGAGTTAACAGTCCTCTCGAATTACAGGGTCAAGACTGGTCATTACACAAGCGTCTCATCAAGGGAGTTTTGAGCCATCATGATGCTCGTCCTGGTGGTGCTTGGAGCGATCGCGGACAAGAAAAGAATACGGGAGGAATTTGGCATGATGTATACCTACAAACATCGAATAAGTTAACTATAAATCGGATTAATGTCACCCCAGAAATCGATTTTAAGCAGCAGCAAGGAACAGCCAAAGTCGATTTAAACTTGACTTATCCAGGTAAGAAATCGGAATTAGTCGATATTCAGTTACAATTGACACCCGATAACTTTACCGAAACACCAGGAAGAATCATTACAGTACGCCATAGTTTGCAGCCTGGAGTAAACCAACTTCATTTTGATGTGATACAACCGAAACCTCATTTATGGCAGACATGGGATCGGGGTATGCCTAATTTATATCAGTTGCAGGTAAAGATAACTCAGTCGGGACAGCTTTTAGATAGTAGGCAAGCAACTTTTGGTTTTCGGACGATTGAATATGACCAGCAGGAAATGGTTTGGAAGCTTAACGGTAAACGGATTTTTCTTCGGGGGACTAACTATATTGGTTCTCAATGGTTGAGTGAAATGACGACTGAAAAGTCTAGTTTGGATGTGGCTTTAATCAAACAGGCGAATATTAACGCTGTTAGGGTTCATGCCCATATTACCAATCCTAGTTTTTACGATTTATGCGATCGCAGGGGAATTTTAATCTGGCAGGATTTTCCTTTGCAGTGGGGTTATCGAGAAGATGCTGAATTTATTCGACAGGCGATCGCTCAAGGCAAGGATATGATTAACTTACTTTATAATCATCCTGCGATCGTGGCGTGGAGTCTGCATAACGAACCACCTTGGGATGCAGAATGGATGGAACATCTTTACCAAAATTACGATCCAGAACAAAATAAACAGTTAGATGACGAACTATATTCCAGCCTGCAAAATCTAGATCCCACACGCTATCTTCATCCCGCATCAACAGTAAACGAACATCCTTGGTGGGGTTGGTATTCTGCTACCTGGCGTAAATATGGCGAAGCTACAGCAGAACCTTTAATTACCGAATATGGCGCACAAGCCTTACCGCAACTATCTTCTTTGCGTCGGATATTTGACGAAAACGAACTATATCCCGATACCGAAGAAGAATGGGCAAAATGGAAATACCACAATTTTCAACCCAAGGAAACTTTTGAGATTGCTGGAATACCGATGGGTAATAATATTCGAGAGTTTATCGATAATACCCAACAATATCAAGCAAAACTAACTAAATTTGCAGCCGAATCCTACCGTCGCCAGAGATATCAACCAGTATCGGCAATATTTCAATTTATGTTTGTGGAAAACTGGGCTTCGATTAACTGGGCAGTTGTGGATTATTGGCGCAACCCCAAACCAGGTTATGAGGCGATTAAAACTGCTTATCAACCAGTGCTACCAAGCATTAGTGCGGAGAAAGATACTTGGGAATTAGGCGAGAAAATCGCTTTAGATTTTGCCATCATCAACGATACTCTAGAAGCCTACCCCAATGCTCAAGTTAGCTATACTTTACAACGAAAATGGAAGCCTCTCAAAAGTCAAGAATTTACCGTTAATATCCAGCCAGATAGCTTAATTGAATTAGATTCGATTAATTCTCAACCTTGGCAAGTAGGTAAGTATGAAGTGGTAGCTAAGATATGCGATCGCACTGGTAAGTTTTTGGGACAAAATACTTTCGAGTTTAATGTCACTATTCCAAATTAAATTAGAGCGTCTTTCTTAAATACTTGAAAGATGATTCAGGCGATCGCAATGGTAAGTTTTTAGGACTACCCCTGTTAAGATGAACAAACATACTACATGGAATTTATAGGAGTTTCAGGATGCGATCGCGATCGCTAGAGAAAATATCTTTTGAAATACAGAGTATTCATAAATTCCCCTTCTTGCCAATACAGCTTATCGTGGCAGATTTTCATTTTATATAGTAAATAATTTGTAATTCTCTACATTTTAACCTTGCGCTAGGTAATATTCTGTGGTAGAAAGAGTTTAGTGACTTAAATAGAAAAATTGTAGATCTCCATAGAAGAGAAGAGTTGAATGGAAATATTTTCACTTTCTCTCTTGCTGGCATTAGTCACTATTTATGATTTAACCGTCAACAGCGATTATTAACTTAAATAAATCGCATTAGTGACATCTTGAAGCCGTGAAGTTAACATTCACCCCAAGGAAAAGAGATCGAGAGAGACAAATGACAAAAGATTAATAGTGCTTCAAGACTATTCTTTTCCTTAATTTTGGCAAGCGTTAAAAACTAACGTTTCCGTACTGAGTCTGTATTGTATTGCAAGCAGTCTTTTAGTATGTCCAATTGTAGAACAAAAAACAAAATATGCTTCTTACACCTCCCTTACTACTTCTTTCTCTGAGTATTGTTTATTTGATGGGTATTCACATTATTTTAAGATTGTGCCAACTCTCCAGAACCAAAAATTTATCTATTAATTTTTGGGATAAATAACTCTAAGAATATATTTTGGTAGTAGTGAATATTCTGAATATTCTTATTACTACCAAGTTTATTATTAGCTTACATTTAGTCAGAAATAGAACGGTTATGGGTTATGAGAACACCAATCGCTCCAACCACCAACATATAACTTAGTCTTATTTACCCCGATCGCACTGAGAGAAAATAAATTTACACAGGCTGTTACCCCCGATCCGCAATAGACAATAATTTCATCTGCATCTCGATAGTCTTGCCACAATTGCTGTTGAGTTTCTAAGGGTTGGAGACAGCCAGACTCGTTACTTACTAGTTTCCAAGGAGAATTAACCGCCCCTGGAATGCTTCCTGCAATGGGATCGATTGGCTCTTTTAATCCTAAATAGCGATCGCGATCGCGAGAATCGACAATCACTACATTTTCTTGGTTTTGGGCTGCTTTTACCCCATCTATATTTACCAACCAATCAGTATGGGGTTGAGGCGAGAAACTTCCTTGATTTGTTTCGGGGATGGTATTGCTAACGGGATAGTTTTGTTCGAGCCAACCATTCCAGCCCCCATCAAGCAAAACTACAGATTTATGACCTAAATAGCGTAATAACCACCACAAACGGGCAGCAAAAGCAAAACGAGAATCGTCATAAGCCACAACCAGAGTTTCGTCTTTGATAATCCCTAGATCGGCAAATTTTTGTCCCAATAAATTTATATCTGGTAAGGGATGTCTGCCTCCATGATTTTTGACCTGACTAGATAAATCTCGATCTAAATGAAGATATTGCGCCCTAGGAATATGGGCTGTGCGATATTGTTCTTCTCCCCAATTGGGATTGGCTAATTGAAAGCGACAATCTACTATAACTAGTTGAGGATTATCTAACTGCTGTCGCAACCATTGGCGATCGACTAAATATTCTGTTTGTTTCATCCTCATATAATTTTATATGACTAAATATGAACCATTGGACTCAATTACACAGTAGATTGCATCAGACATTGAGAAAGCGATCGCTGTTACCGAAATCAGCCAGGATTTTAATTGCCCTGTCGGGGGGACAAGATTCTCTGTGTTTGGGCAAACTATTATTGGATTTGACAGAGAAATGGCACTGGCAACTGGCGATCGCCCATTGCGACCATCAATGGTCAACGGATGCGGGAATTGCCGAGCGAGTCGCGGAAGTGGCGATGACTTGGCAGCTACCATTTTATTTAAAAACAGCTAATGTCCTCAAGGAAACAGAAGCTGCTGCTAGGGCGTGGCGTTATCAAGCTTTAGAAGAAATTGCCAAGGAATATCATTTTGCTTATATCGTTACGGGGCATACTAAAAGCGATCGCGCTGAAACTTTTTTATATAATTTAATTCGCGGTGCGGGAGCAGATGGTTTGGCTGCTTTAAGCTGGAAAAGGGCTTTAACATCAGAAATTGAGCTAGTTCGTCCTATTTTGAATTTATATCGGCGAGAAACTTTGGATTTCTGCCAGCAGTTTCAGCTTCCGATTTGGTTTGACGTAGTTAACCAGAATAATAGGTTTGCACGCAATCGAATTCGTCAGGATTTGATTCCTTATTTACAAACTAATTTTAATCCTCAAGTAGAAAATTCTCTAGCTCAAACCGCAGAATTACTCAAAGGAGATGTGGAATATCTCGAAGCTACTGCCAATCACTTATTACTAGAAGTATTAGAAAACAATCGACTCAATCGTTCGATCTTGAGGAATGCTCCCTTAGCCATACAACGTCGGGCTATCCGTCAATTTATGCCCTCGGTAATGTCGAAACAGCCTAATTTCGAGCAAGTCGAAGCCGTAGTAGAACTAATTACCGCACCGAACAAAAGTCGTACCTCTACATTGCCAGGAGGTGCGATCGCCGAAGTAGCAGGAGAATGGATTATTTTTAACTCTCCTGTAAATTAAAATCGATTATTTATTTAATTGTCGGGCATATTGTTGAATTTCCCCGATAGAAAATAGGGCTTGAAAATCGATCCCTTTTGACTGATAAAGTTCTGTTCCTCCTTGTTCTCTATCCACTAAAGCAAGAATTTGAGTAACTTTATATCCCGCATCCTGCAACCTTTCTACCGCAGTTAATGCCGAACCTCCTGTAGTCACCACGTCCTCTAAAACTACTATCTTAGAGTCTGCTGGTAAAGAAGGTCCTTCTATGTAGGCTTTTGTTCCATGTCCTTTAGGCTTTTTACGAATAATTAGAGCGGGAATTGGCTGACCTTCATAAGCCGAAACTACACTTACCGCTGAAACCATCGGATCTGCACCCAAAGTAAGACCTGCCACTGCTGCCGTATCTTGAGGTAATAATTGAAATAAAAGACGACCTAGTGCCAATCCACCTTCTGCCCTGAGAGTCACTTGTTTGCAGTTGATATAGTAAGTACTTTTCGCTCCAGAAGAAAGCACAAAATCTCCTTCTACATAAGCATATTTAGCGATCGCATCTAATAGTACTTCTCTGAGAGTTTCGGTCTTGGCAGTACTTAAAGCAGAGCTATCGGTCAGATCTGTATTCATAAAAAATCAGCAAACTATTTAATTCAATCTATCTGTGAGGCAAGACTAATTGTACAGCTTTAAACACTGTTGTTTCTGGAAAACTTCAGCTAGGATTGAGCAGAAGTATATCGACAAATAAATTAATGTCTATTATGTTTGCTAAATTAACTAAATTATCCATATTATTGCTAGGAGTTAGTGCTGCTGGTCTATTGTCTTCTCCCGCACAAGCAGAAAAAATGTCTTTAAATGATGAATTTAAAGAAGCCTATTTTACTCATGGCAAAAATGCTTTCGTTCAGAGTAATATTGTCAATCAATTCAATACTATTGTGGGCTTGACGGGATATCCAGAGCAGCATATCAATCGCGACGCTCAAGCCGTAGACAAGTTATATAAAATGGGCATGGCAGAACAATCTTCTCTGGGAGCGCGAATCATGACTAGAGATTTACCCAATCCCTACGACACTTCTTTAAGGGAAAACCCCAGCTATAGTGCTGCCAAGTAATCGCTCGAAGTTACTTATTCTGTTGGTCTAAACTCTCCAAACATTTATAGTTGGAGAGTTTTTTATTTGAGGATTGCTATAAAATAAAAACTAAAGTTTTCAACCCGTACATGACCAATTCGTCTCAAATAATTCAATTACCTAACAACGAAAGTGCGATCGCTTTAGCAGGAAGTAGAGAACAAAATCTCCAATTACTCTCTCGCCATACAGGAGTAAGTTTGGTGTTGCGGGGGCAAGATTTATTGATTAAAGGGCAAGAAAAAGCTGTCAATCGGTGTGCTAGGGCTATTGGAACTCTAGAACCCTTGTGGTCGGCGGGCAAAGCATTGCACGAACCAGATATCTTGACTGCATTTCAGGCGATCGATACTAATAGAACAGACGAATATAGCGAATTACAAAAAAATGTTTTAGCCAAAACTAAAAGAGGCGAAATAATTCGCCCCAAGACCTTTAAACAAAAACAATATGTTAAAGCAATTCAAAAGCACGATGTCACTTTTGGTGTTGGTCCTGCGGGTACGGGCAAAACCTTTTTAGCAGCAGTATTAGCAGTTAAAGCCCTACTCAGCGATGAATGCGAAAGAATTATCTTAACTCGCCCAGCGGTAGAAGCAGGGGAAAAATTAGGATTTTTACCAGGAGATCTGCAAGAAAAAGTAAACCCCTTCTTGCGTCCTCTTTATGATGCTTTGTACGAATTTATTGACTCGGAAAAAATTCCCGATCTAATGGAAAGGGGCAAAATTGAAGTAGCTCCCCTAGCTTATATGCGGGGACGAACTCTGTCCAATGCTTTTGTCATCGTCGATGAAGCGCAAAATACCACTCCCGCCCAATTAAAAATGGTGCTAACTCGCTTGGGTTTTGGTTCAAAAATGGTGATTACGGGGGATATTACCCAAACCGATTTACCATCTCCTCAACAATCGGGCTTAATAGTTTCTCGTAGGATTTTGCGTAATGTGGAAGGGATAGCTTTTTGCGAACTAACTCAAGCCGATGTCGTCAGACACCCTTTAGTACAGAAAATAGTAGCTGCCTACGAAAAACACGATTGCTAACTCTTTTATTCAATAATCACTGTAGTAGGGGCGGTTCGCGAACCGCCCCTACCAAATAACCAACTAAAAAAAATGACCGCACAAATCAAACCTTATACCTACGAACCAAAAACCATTACTAGAGCCAAAAAAGCTCTATCCTGTTCTCCTTTCTGCTTGAAACTATTTAAAGATATGCGAAATCAAAGCGTACCCATCGCCAAAATTACAGGAACGACTGGAGTAAAATTGGGCTATGCTACCCAAGGATATAGCGAAGCTAGAACCGAAGACAAACTAGTTTGGCTGATTAATGTGGGCTTATTGCGCCGAGAAGTAGACGGACAGGGTTTAACCGATAGTTTTCGTTTGACTCCTTTAGGTAGAGAGATTATCGAGCAATGGGAACGAGAATATAACGCTATACCTAAGCCATCTTGGGGCGATCGCATTTCTAATTGGCTCAATCGTTGGTTAAAATTATCTCTTTAATTCTTCTAAATTCCTGTCTGACTGTTATAACAGTGTATATTTATCCATTCCAACACAGGAGCGATCGATGAAAGCAATTATGGTAGTCGGGACAACATCCCATGCAGGAAAATCTTTCCTGACTGCTGCATTATGCCGAATTCTAGCCAGGCACGGTTGGCGAGTTGCGCCTTTCAAAGGGCAAAACATGGCGTTAAATGCTTATGTTACCTCCACAGGGGGGGAAATAGGTCACGCTCAAGCGGTTCAAGCCTGGGCAGCGGGAGTAGCCCCCAGAGTAGAAATGAATCCGATTCTACTCAAGCCTCAAGGAAATATGACCTCCCAAATAATTATTAAAGGCAAGGCAGTCGGGACAGTTAAAGCCACAGAATATTATGAAAAATATTTCGATCTGGGTTGGGAGGTAATTCAAGAGTCTCTCTATCGCTTGTCTTTAGAGTTTGATATGGTTGTCTGCGAAGGGGCGGGAAGTCCAGCGGAAATCAATCTCAAACATCGCGACTTGACTAATATGCGAGTGGCAAAGCATCTTAATGCCCCGACCATTTTAGTAGTAGATATCGAACGAGGTGGTGCATTCGCTCATGTAGTAGGAACTTTAGAATTATTAGATCCTCAAGAACGATCGCTTGTTAAAGGAGTGGTAATTAATAAATTTAGAGGGGACAAATCATTATTAGACTCAGGTATTACTTGGCTAGAAGAAAAAACCAAAGTTCCCGTCTTGGGCGTAATTCCTTGGAGTCATCATATGTTTCCCTCCGAAGATTCTTTAGATTTGTTAGAAAGAAATCGCCGTCGCAGTAATAAAGATATCAACATTAGCGTGATTAAATTGCCAAGAATCGCTAACTTTACCGATTTCGATCCTTTAGAAGCAGAAGCCTCTATTTCCGTTAATTATGTAGATATTCAAGATTCTTTAGGACATCCCGATGCAGTAATTATTCCTGGCACAAAAACTACTATTGCCGATCTGTTGGCAATGGAAAGAAGCGGAATGGCAGAACAAATTAGAAATTATGCTGCTGCGGGGGGAACGGTATTGGGAATATGCGGTGGCTATCAAATGTTAGGACAGAAAATTATTGACCCTGAAGGGTTTGAAGGAGAATCGGGAGAATTTACAGGTCTTAGTTTATTGCCCATTACGACCATTCTTTCTCCCAATAAAATAGCCCGTCAAAGACAAGTTATTTCTGAATTTCCCCAGCCAGGGTTGCCTGTAGATGGCTATGAAATCCATCAAGGACGCAGTCGTATCAGCCGTCGTTTGCGGGAAGGATCTGACGAATATAAGGCAATTTTTGACGATGCTGCTTTAGGATTAGTAGATAAGAGTCAGTCGATTTGGGGTTGCTATATTCACGGTCTTTTTGATAATGGTGCTTGGCGACGTTCTTGGATCAATCAATTGCGCAAACAGCGAGGAATGTCTTCCTTGGCAACGGGAATATCTAACTATCGCGATCGCCGAGAAGCCACACTCAATATTCTGGCAGACATTGTAGAAAAGAATTTAAACTTAAAATCAATTTTGTCCAATCATTATTAGCTCGATTTAATATATTTATGAGTATTAAGGTTACTTTTCTACCAGACGAAATTTCTGTAGAAGCAGAACCAGGAGAACCAATGCTACAAGTAGCAGAACGGGCGGGAGTATTTATTGCCACTGGCTGTTTGATGGGTTCTTGTCATGCTTGCGAAGTAGAACTGGACGATGGCGAAGCTATTTGTGCCTGTATTAGTTCTATCCCTGGAGATAAACCAGAATTGACGATTAATATCTATGACGATCCGACTTGGTAATTGTCGGTCAAGAAATTATCTGATTCTGACTTTTTTATGGGGATTTTGTTTTTTAATCCAACCCAAGAACTTTCTCATTTTTGGTTCGGATTTTAATTTGTCAACGGTGTTGAGATGTTTTGCTAGTTCCAAATTCGTATACAGAGCATGAATTTGACGATGACAAGGAGAACAGATATCAATAGTATCTCCTGACTCGGCTTGTTTTCGTTTGACTGTTTGTCGGGGAACTAAATGATGAACGGTAAGTTGTTTCATGTCGCGATCGCACAATTGACAAGGCATATTTTGAAAGAGATTTTGTTAAATTGAACCGATACTATCTGCTGTCAGTCTATATAAAAAGAACTAAAAATTTCTAGAACATGAGGGAAATGTTAGCCAGCGATCAGGCTAGTACGGCAGATACAGAACCAGAAACAGGCGTGCAAACAGAACAGGAGTTGATTGTGCTTTGTCAGCAAGGCGATCGCGAATGTTTTCGCTTGCTCTATCAACGCTACCAACAAAGGGTTCGTTCTACTCTTTATCAACTTTGTGGTCAATCATCTTTAGACGATTTGGTTCAAGAAGTTTTTTTGCGAGCTTGGAAAGGATTGCCTAAACTAAAAAAAACACAATATTTTTCTACCTGGCTTTATCGTATTAGTTGGAATGTGGCAACAGATAGACGGCGAAAATTGGCTAAAACTAGAGAAAAAACTAGTTTCAACGAGCAATATTTCGATAGAGACTCGCTAGACTATGGCAAAGACCTATCGGATCTGCAAAATACGCCTGATTTGATGCACCTACACTATCAAGATCTAGTCCAGCGTGGTTTAAACAACTTGAGTTTCGAGCATCGTTCCGTACTCGTATTGCACGATTTAGAAGATTTGCCCCAAAAGCAAGTCGCTCAAATCTTAGACATACCCGTGGGAACGGTGAAATCTCGTTTATTTCATGCTAGAAATTTATTTAAAAAATTCTTAGAACAACAAGGAATATCTTTTTAAGAGGAACTCTCCGATGACCAATTCTCCCGATCGCGATCGCCATAATCTGGTTAGTTTTTTGCGACAAAATCAACCCCTTCCACCCCAGGCAGATCCCAATTTAGAACGACGAATTATGGAGTCTCTCGAACCCCGTCGTGCCAGAGAAAGAAAACGTTCTCGAACAGTTACCTGGACTCTTCCTAGTGCGATCGCAACAGGCTTTTTATTCACTACCGTTAGTTTCGGCGTGCGAACTCCTCGCATTGCTGTCGAACCTCAAGATATAGAAAACTTTTTAGTCAATAATTGGCGGAATACTTTGAACGAGCAAGATCCTTTAGTGCTAGATGATAACGCAGCATATTGGTTATTACCTACTGTTTCCGAAGCACAACCAACAGTATCTCTTTCTACACCATAAATCAAATTTTAATATTTTTAGACAATTCATATTTTCAATTTTATTATTCAATTTTTCAGATGCTAACTAATAAATTGCACGGTCTTTTCTCTCTGGCTGTCACGACTCTTTTTCTGATTCTCATTACTCAGATCGCTCCTGTTATAGCTGGCGCTCGATTTCCTTTTCCCATTCAATTAAGGGACTCCGCAATTCGAGAGACAACTATAGTGGCAGATAATGCGATCGCAACTGTCAAGCAACAACATTCAGTTTTCTTTCAGCAATTAAACTTAAGCAGCAATCAAAGAGAAAAAATCAAACAAATTCACAATCAATATAAACAGCAAATACGCAAAAAAAATCACAATCTATCCGTACTACAGAAACAACTTTCAGATTTAATGGTTGGTACAGAGTCAGTCGAATTGATTAGAGCTAAGAACCAGCAATTAGTAAATTTGCGTCAAGAAATAGGAGAGTTGCGGTTTGAAAGTATGTTAGCAACTAGAGAAATTTTAACTCCCGAACAACGCCAAAAATTTCGAGAAATTATCCAATCTCAACTAGCCGAGTAACAATATTTAAAACTTTGAGCTCTAAAAAACAATTTTGCAAAATATATGATAAATTATATATTGCCAATATTGGGACGCAAGCAATCTAGACTCCGATTAAAACAGTCCTAATTCAACACGCGGATGTGGTGGAATTGGTAGACACGCACGCTTGAGGGGCGTGTGGCTAACGCCTTGCGAGTTCGATTCTCGCCATCCGCATCTTCCTAACGGCTTTTTGCTCAAAACTTGCTCACTTTTTCCCACCCAAGCAAATCAAAATTAACTCGCGATCGCAATTAGCATTAATAAATTTGTTCTAAATAGTCATTAATAGGATTTTCTCAAGAGATTTTTAATCCTATTTATTGGAATTTACAAGGTTATGTTTTATGAGAATTAAATTTTTGTGTTTGCTGACATGATGAGATTTTCTAGTGATGCCGAGTGGAGCAGTAATTACAGAAAATTATCGTTATCTACGTTTGTCTATTTTGCCTATGGCTCGAATATGTTAACGGGGAGACTTCGCGAACGTACACTATCAGCCAAGCCTTTGGGAATAGGACAAATTATCGAACATCAACTTATCTTCCATAAAATTGGACGTGATGGTTCGGCTAAATGTGATATTTACAAGACAGGTCGAGCTTGTGACATAGTTTGGGGCGTACTATTTGAAATTTCAACCGACGAAAGACATCTTCTGGATCGTGCCGAAGGATTGGGGTGTGGATACGAATACAAAATAGTGAGAGTTAAGAGTAATGAAACTGTTATCGAAGCGGGTGCTTATTACGCTACTCATATTAATGCCTCGCTTCGTCCATTTGATTGGTACTTAAATTTTGTCCTCCAAGGAGCAAAAGAGCATGGACTTCCCAATAACTATTTAAACAGCCTCAAATCTCGTTCGATAGTAATCGATCCTAACCCCGAACGACGGAAAAGAAATTTTTCACTCCTTAAAAATGACTCACCCTCCGCAAAACAATTTTGACAAATATGAACTATCTTCCGAAATTCAAGAATTTCTAGAAAAATACGACCCCTTTCTCTTGGATAATAGAGAAATTGCCAGAAGAATTAATCTCATTATCACAAAGAACTAACTGGACTACTGAATATCTAGAGACAGAATTGTCGAAGTGACCAATATCCATCAGCCACTTCGACACATAGATGTTGTCTAGCAGAACTGGCGTTAGGCAAATGTCAGGTCAGAAGTCGCAACAATCGAATTATCGGCATTAAATCGAACAAATTCAATATTGATTAACGTATCCGTACCTTCTCCATTGCCAGTTAAGGTAAAGTTGTCATTATTATTGAGCATTCGCCCATCCTTAAAATTGGACAGTTCTAGTTAAAAAAGCTCAAATTTATCGGCACAGCAAATGTTGTAGAAGTTTTGTAGATGTAGTAATTTTAGGCAAAAGCAAAATCATCTGCACTAAGATTATTCGCATCTATGCCCTGTAAAATTGCTAGATCTGAGCCTTTAGCAGAAATTAAAGTGTTGTTTTCTATTTTCGCAATATCAATATCTTCAAAACCAATACCTAATCCAGCAATCCCCAGAATATCTTCGCCAAGAGTAAAGTCAGTAATAGTATTCCCTGCGTCAGGGATTTCAGCAGTAGCAATCCAGAATCGATCTGCACCTTCTCCACCAGTAATCGTATTATTTCCGCCTGATGTCGTAAAGAAGCGATTCAGCGCGGTCTTGGGGGTTTCCCCCATGAGCGACTGAATCAAGAAGAGATCGTCTCCCTCTGCACCAACTAGGCGATCTCCCCTACCAAGAATTGTAATATCGTTGCCACTACCAGCATAAATGCGATTTCCACCATTACTATCAATAGCATCAATCAAATCGTCAGCGTCGCCTGCAAAAATTAGTTCGTTACTACCTTTGACTTCAATCGTCTCTCCGTCTACAGTGCCAAACTTTGGTGTAAAATCATTTGCATTCAAGTTAAATTCAGCCGTTGCCAAACTATTGTGACCTACAGCCAGTATATCGATACTGCCATCTGCACTACTTATACTGTCATCGAGGTTGAGCGGTGTAATTTGAAAACCCGACAAGCTAGTTAATTCCCCAGTACCAGCAAAGTCTTCAATATCGAAAGCAATACCAGCTAAGGGAATATCATCAATAATCACATCTTCGGTAAGTCCTAGATTGCTGAGGTTTTCTGAAGATGCAGTAAGCTCGAAATTTTCAACAATGCCAAAATCTCCTAAGTTGATGTTGTTAAACAAACCTTCTCCAGAACCACTCTTAAGTTCTAAAGAAAAGTCCCCAATTACGTTCCCAGCACGATCTATCGGTTTAATCTCTACCCCATCATCTCCAATCAAATCGATTAGAAAAAAATCATTAGCAGCACCTGGTACTCCCTCTACTTCATTAGCAAAGAAGACATTAAAGGGTTGAGGGACACCTGATTCTGTACCTCCTGCATTATCGATCGCAGCACCGACATTAGTACCGAGTAAAGCTTCTTCTCCGAAAGGTTCTTCTCCTTGAAAGCCCCAAGTACTACGAATAGTATCCCCTGCTGGCGGTTCGATACCAGTGGGAAATGTTACCGCCTCAGTAACTGAAACTGGTCCCCTAATAGACTCAACACTGCTAACATCAGTGCCAAAGCCAGTCATCTGCTGTTGACTTAAAGTGATATCGGGACGAGAAGGATCTTCGGAGGGGAAAGGAATTAACTCTAAATCCGAACCAAAAATTTGTTGAAAATCTGATTCGACAAGGTCTTCTGTTGGTGCATCTTTGAGGCTAATAGAGGTTAATTTAGCAATTGTCATGATATCTCCTTTGTCTGTATTGCAGGAACATATAGAAGGAATTAGATTTCAACAACCTTAAACCCGATTTTGCTTGAGATAAATTGTTCGATCGCTATAATTTTTGGAGCGTTTAAAACAAAGATTTGAAACCGATAAAAATCAACTAGAAGTACTAATCTTTCCTTTGTTTGGCATTAGTTTGTTGCTTGCTTCGAGACTATGACTTTTGATTAATACATAACAGCAATCTAATTATTATGCGATCGCATATAGGGCTGGATGTAAGATTTTTTTTGACTCTATACCGATTAGATTATGTTGAATATTTAAGTCTGCTCGCACCCATTAACTAGATATAAATAGATTTAAAACTTCTTGGCGATTATTGCTCAAAATCTTCGATTGTTGTTTATTTTTAAAAATTTACCGATTTCTAACTGGTTGAAGTTGAGGTCAATCGATCTATTGAATAATTGCAAAAATCAGATACTTCAAGCAAAAATTAACAAGACTTTTGAGCCAGAATATTTATAAGCTTAAGTCGAGCGGTTAAAGGTACGACGGTAAAGAGTTGAGTTGCACCTTTGTAACGTAGCAAACAGATTTCTATTGAGCTTCAATAATGTCGGTTGAATTGTTAATTATATTACATTCAGTCGTCTAAAAGGATAAAAATTCCTTGAATTAGTAATTAACTACAGTACCAACAAAGAACTAATGAAAAAGCGAAACAATTACTATCAAAATTTAGCTGCCGACTATTCTAGACCAGGATTAATTTCTGAGCAACATCAAGCTGAATTAATCGAACTAGGAGAATTGCTGTTGAGCAAAAAAGAGGCTAGCTTTCCAGAAATAAGCGATCGCTATACTCTAGAACAAATAGAGCAAGAAAATAAAGAATGGTGGCCGACTCATTGTGAGGCATTGAGGCAAGGAAGGGGAGATATTCTAACAGGAGAATATCGCGAAGATTTAGTATATCTCTGTCAAGATGGTCCCTATAAAGGATTAAAAGAACAGCAGGATCGCGAGCAACATTGGTGGGCATTAATCGCTCAACCAGGAGTAACTATGGTTTGGCCTATTGTGATGTTTTCTGGAGAACATACGTTCTTTGAATGGAAATGTGAAGAAGATGCCACCAATGAAACCATTGCCAAAGGGACAGTTACCTGGGTGCGCCGCGGACATCGTGGTGGCTGCTATCTTAAAGCCGAACAGCTTACTTTCTACCGAGATGTATTTGCTCCTAGCGAACTTTTGCAGTTAATTAAAACGGCGTAATTATGAGCGAACAAACAATTACTAAAAATGCGGTTCTCGGCGATCGCGAATTACAGACAGGATTAAACAGTATTAACCCTAAATTTGGCGACTTTTGTACCCGTGTGGCGGGAGAAGCCTGGGGAATGCCTTTGATCGACCAAAAAACCAAGGCGTTAATTACCATCGCTATAGATGTGGTTAACCAAGACCAAACAGGCGCGGGAAGTCCCTTTGCAGCCCACGTCAATATGGCAATGAAGCAAGGCGCAACCAGAGAAGAGATTGAAGAACTACTGCTGTTTATGTGCGTTTATGCAGGATTCAATAAAGCTGCTGGTTGCTTTGGAATGCTTAATGAGATATTCGCCGAGAAATAAGCTTTTAGCTGTTAGCCCTTAGCCATTAGCTTTTACATTCTACCCAAATTAATCAGGAAATAATCAGTCATGTCTACCGAAATTAAAGGAAAAATCGGCGTATTAATCGAAGAACATTTTGACGAGACTGAATACCGTCGATTCAATCAATTCTTTCCCGAACACGGCTACGAAGTCGAATATCTTTCTAACCTGTGGAATCAACCTCAACTGACCTTCAAGGGTAACGACCATGAAGAAGAAGCAGTAG
>NZ_JBZNBU010000154.1:0-7010 GCF_058530065.1 Waterburya sp.
AATGTTAGGGAACTTGGTCTGTGCCTGGGTCATGGGAGTTGTTTTGCCTCTTTCAGTCCAGAAATTGATCACCTCTGTAGCTTGGTTGAGGATGTCAATGCTTTCTGCTTCTTCAATCCAATGCTTAGATTCTAGTTCGTCTTTTAGTTGTTGCCACGCATCGTTACGAGGCCAAAAATAGTATGCTGTTAAAGGACTAGTTCCTTTGCCAACTACTTGATCGACTGCGATCGCCACATTTTTATCCAACCACAATACTTTTAATTTAAAACGGGATTCTGACTCCAATATAAGCCTCCAATAATTATATTAAGAAATATTTTGCATAGTAAACCAAAGACAATTATACATTAATCATTGAGGATTTATCATTTGACATTAAACATTTATCAATTTTGAGAATGCGATCGCCTTGAGTTAAATGATAATAATTGCTTGAATATCTTTTCAAGTCAACTTTGGTTTTAATCGGTAAGATTACTTAGAGTAAAAATTAGATTGGCTGCATTAATTTAGACGATCGCTAAATCCAATTTCCGACTAAAACAAACGGAGCCCAATAGTAAGGATGATTAAACTGTTCTGAATTGATTAACTCCAACTGAGCCTCTCTGAGAATTTGAGCCTTATTTTGAGAAGTAATTGCAATCTCCTGATAGAGCCGATTGACCAACAAAGCAGTAGACTCATCTGATACTGACCATAATGTACCCAATGTACTTCTTGCTCCTGATTTAAGGGCAATTCCCGCAATTCCCAAGGCAGCCCGATCGTCACCTTGAGCAGTTTGACAAGCACTCAATACTAGTAATTCAATCGGAATTAACTTGGGAGTTTCTTCCCTTACTTTTAATAACTGTTCGAGTTCATTAACATCAATGCGGTCGTCCCAAGTTAAGATAAACGTGTCTTCTGCTTTGGAGCTAAATTGACCGTGAGTTGCCAAATGTAGAATTGGTGCTTCGGTAGTGGCTTTTAAGGTTTGACGCAGACGATCATTAGTAAATTCTCGATCGAGCAGCAGTTGAGAATCGATATTAGCAGCTATATTTTGTACTTCAGTTTTGACTCCTGGTAATGCAACAAACCCTTGATTAGCTTCACTTAAACCTCCCACAACAGCTTCTATATTTTTATTTTCTAAAGTGGTAGATGGTAGTAGCTGCAATCCTGGAGTAAGGGCGATCGCATAATTTTCGAGGAGATATTGTTCGCCATCATAAAGAGCAGAGACAGGAAGATTGCGCAAGCTGCTATCTAGAACAAAGACTAAGGTTTCAATTTTGGCTGCTGCCAAATCTTTAATGCTAGGTTCGACTAACCAATTATAAAATTCTTGGGAATTAGCTTTTCTTCTTTTATTGGAGGCTGCGGGGTTAAATTGTCCTATTAATTCTCTAACTTGGCTTTGAATCTCATCTGCGGTGATATCTTGAGTATGCAACTTGATTGGTTGATCGGGAATAGAAGTTAAGACTGCTAGTTGGTTTTCGGTGACTATAGGGTAAATTGTGGCAGCAACAGGATCTAGGCGCTCGATTCGTTCTGGTGTGGCTTGTAAACAGGCTTGACGAAAATAGTTTTCTAGTTCCGCCATCTGTAAAGATTCGACAGTATTTCTAGCTTGAATTAGATTATCCTGAGTCGGTTGAGATATTAGTAACTCTATTAGCTGACGATAGACTGGTTCGACACTTTCACGGAAAGAGTATTGAGATTCTGGATTAAAAGCTACTAAATCTTCGCGGATCTGACCGAGATTATCCACTGCCTGTTGATAGGAAGCGATCGCTTTGTTGGTTTCTCCTTGAGTTTTAAAAATTCTGCCTAATTGCCATTGCCATTGATAAGCAATATCTTCAGCGACAATTTTTTCAGCCAAATCTAAAGCAGATTGATTGAGAGCGATCGCTCTAGTTAAATTTCCTTCTTGTTCTTCGAGATAAGCCAAAGTTCCTAGTGCATAGGATTCAGTGCGGACAATACCTTCAGACTTAGCAGACTCAGCAATAAGCTCTAATAACTGCTTGTGTTCTTGGTTAATTAGAGTGTCCGCTCTATTGACCAAAAGTTTCAGAGAACTCAGCCAAGATTGATTTTGAGGGGCAGATAATGCAGAATCTAGATGAGATTCTATAATAGCGATCTTTTTAATTAGATCGATTTTGGCAAAATTATTATGGGGCAGATCGAGAATTAAGTCTTGGCTTTGAACTGCTATTTCTCTGGCTGTTGTCCAATCTTGAGTCTCGATATAAATATCAATAGAGTTAAGTAAAGCGATCGCTTTAGTTTCTCCATTTTGAGAACTCGATACGACTGATTGCAAAAGTTTTATTGCTGTTTCGGGTTCGGAAAACTGGAGCGTCGCAGCCAAGTCAATTTTGGTTTTTGCCGTTGCCTCGATATCCTTGTCTTGAGTTAAAGCGATACTAGCCTCTAATTTTTCTCTGGCTGCGCTAAAGTCGCCGATAGTTGCATAGGTAATTCCCAAAGCTTTATAAGCCGATGCTTGCAAGCTCTGGGGCATAGTAGTCAATTGCAGTTCGGTGCTTTCCAGAATTTTTTGTGCGGTACGATATTGCCCTAGTTGTTGGAGAGCGATCGCTTCATTGATGGCAGCACCGACTTCTCCTTCAATATCCTTGTTTTTTTGATATATTTCTTTTGCTGCTCGAAAATTTAAAGCTGCTGCTTGAGGATTATCCTGTTTGAGCTTGAGATTGGCTTGGGTATTATAAACTTTAGCAACTAAATCTCCATTAACTTCTTGTTTTTCTAAAACTTTAGTAGCTGAGGCGATCGCTGTTTCTGCTTTGTCTAAATCCCCTATTTCCTGATAGCCAAGAGAAAGAAAATTATCAATTAAAATTTCGGTTTCTAAATCTACTGTTTCTGTATTGCGCCGTCTAATCAAATTTTGTTTAGCTTGCGACCAACTGGAAATCGCTGTTTCATAGTCTCCTCGGATCATCGCTTCTCTACCGCGATCGATTTCTTGTTGAACTATAGTGGGTAAACTTTGAGCAACTGTGACTGGAGCAATAACAATTCCCATCCCTAAACATATAGCAAAAATAGAGTTACGCATGGATACGGCTGAATTTAAAAACACAAACTACTTGTGCTTAGATTTCCCATTTGTCAAGGAAAACTATCACCAAAGTCTGGTGAGATTTCCACAACTTACGGTTAATTTTGGCAACTAGATCTAATCCAACGATGAGTAGACAGGGGAGTTAGAGCAACTAATTCTAATTCTCCATCGGCATTAATCATCGTCGTGGTTGCTTCGGTTAAAGGTGCAGGTACAGAAGCAACTTTAGCTGTTTCCTGTTTGACTGGACGTAAATCGTACCAAGTAGTGTTTAAAGAATGAGTCTGATAAGGACTATGAGGAACTCCCCCATTACCAGTAACTGCCAAGGTATTGTCTTCGCTAATTGGACAAACAGTCGTAATTAAACTAGTCGGATCTTCAATTTCGGTTGGCAGAATAACTTCTCCCAATTCTTTTTTCGATTCGGGACTTTGAATCTCCACTACTCCATCGAGTCCAAACTCCGATGAAGCATCAAGATCGCTAGTTAGATCGGTGAAAATCAGCTTGGTAGAGATGCTTATATTACCTCCAGAACCAAATACAGCATTAGCTTTGATATCACTATTGTTCCTGGTCAAAATCAAGTTAGAGTTATCGATAGTAATGTTTCCACCTGTAGCTGTACCAGTTGCCCGAACAGTTATCTGACTCTGATTGTCTAAATTAATATTGTCTGTAACCAGGTTAATATTGCCTTGAGTCCCTGCATTCACTTCTGCTTCCATAGTTGCAGAATTATCGAGATTCAATTCACTAGTGGTAATGTTTAAGTTACCAGAATTGCCATTATTTAAATTACTCACAGAGATATTACCTCGATCGCTCAGATCTAGGGTATCGGTATTAATATCGATTGAACCAGCAGCAAAATCGCCTTGAGATAAAGCCGAGATACTAGAAGATAATTGTGGTTGTTGGACATCGAAAACAGGCTCGCCAGAAGAAACTCCAGCAACATTTATATTTTGGGCATTAATTTTAATATTTCCTGCATCACCTTGACCTAAAGCATTCGCAGCAATTGAACCTCCGTCAATTAAATCTAAATTGTTGGTCATAATTTCAATATCACCACCATGATTAGACCCAGGTTCTTCAACACTGCTACTAATACCACTGCGAATTCCAAGCTGATTGAGAATAGTATCTTTGACTTCTATGTTCTCAGCGCGAATCAATAAATCTCCTCCATGTCCCGCACCAAAAGTACTAGTTAAAATTTGCCCTCCATCAGAAAGTTTGAGGTTAGGAGTTTCTACAGTTAAATTACCACCATTACCTGTCCCACTTTCAACAGTAGTTAATAATCCACTAGAAAAAAGTACAAATTCCTCTTGAATTTCTGGCAAAAAATTAGGAATTAGTCCCGCACCACTTATTTCAATTGATTCGGTAGCATTAACATTCAAATTTCCCGAATTACCCATGGCACGAGTTAAGGTAGTAATTTGACCCAGACCACTGCCTAGTTTTAACTGTTGGGTGTTAACGTTAATATCTCCTGCATTACCAATTCCCTGACTGAAAGAACTAATCAATCCTACATCGCGCACGAGTAATTCTTTGCTATTAATGTTAATATTTCCTGCGTTACCTATGCCAATAGTAGCTGACAGTATCTGAGAGCCATTTTGGACAATTAATCTGTCTGTATTAATATTTAAATCACCACCACGACCAGATGCTTCAGGTGAGGAAACAGTAGTAAAAATACCAGTATTAAAATTATTAGCAGATGACAAACCATCAATTTCTATATTGCTAGCATCGATTAAGAGATTGCCACTATCACCAAGACTAAAAGTTCCAGAACCAATTTGACCACCCTCTGTAATTGACAAACTATCAGTTTTAATAGCTAAATCACCGCCTTTGCCCGTGCCTAAAGCAGCACTAGTTAAAACACTACTAGAGCCATTAATAGGTGAAAATCCTGATACTTCTAGATTATTAGCATCAATTAAGATGTTGCCACTATCCCCAGTACCAAAACTTCCTGTAGCTGTCCAACTACCATCTTTTATCGATAAATTATCTGTTGTAATCGTTAAATTACTGCCTTTCCCAGTTCCTGTAGGCTCTACTGTATTGATAATAGAACTGACAAAAGGATTTTCATCTCCATCTAGAATTTCTAATGAATTAGCAGCATTAATATTTGTATTGCCACCATGATCATTACCAATAGTATTGCCAATAATAGCAGAACTATTTAGTAAAGAAATGTTATTACCTTGCATTTGAATGTTACCGCTACCATTGCCACTAACATCTATAGATGCTGCGTTACTCAGATTGATATCTTGAAAATTATCGCTTGGTTGATAACTAAAACTAAAACCATCATTAGTAGAAATCAAAGGAACATTGATATTTTCATTAACACTTCCTAATTCAATTCTTCCTCCAGGTGCAGTGAGATTTCCCCCTTGAAGATTAATTTCTCCCCCCATTAAAGCTAAAGTTTTGCCTGATGGTACTTCTAATCCTCTTGGTCTTAAATCTCGAATTGGTAAGAATGTTCCTGGCACTAAACTTAAATTGTTTCCTGCACCTCGTACTTCTATGGCTTGGGCTTGATTACCGAATTGCACCCCTACAGGAAGATTAATTGTTAATAGTGGCGGTGCTTCTGGGTTAGCTACGCTATATTCAAACCCATTCTCAAAAAGATAACTATCGGCAGTAGTAGCGAAAAATGAACCAGAAACATCTAAAGCTGCATTCTCCCCAAACACTATCCCATTAGGATTAAGTAAAAATAAATTAGCTGCGCCATTTACACCTAAAGTTCCCAAAATTTTAGAACTATTATTACCTGTAACGCGAGTCAAAATATTGGTTATGCCATTGGGATTAGCAAAATAAACGCTACTACCATTACCGATATTAAATTCAGCCAAACTATGAAAAAGATTACTATCTCGTATTGCTCCCCCTTCAATTAAATCAGCAATAGTATCTTTAACTGTAATATTAGGGGTAACGATTGAATTTTCACCACCTAAACTACTGTCAGGAATAACTTGAGCCATTACTTGACTGGGAAAGAAATTAATGGTGATTCCTGATAAAGTAAGCGGAATGACTTTCCATGGCAAACAATAATACTTCAACATAATCTAATTCGATCTCAAAATACTACTGATTAAAAACTATGACCCAAAGAAAAAGTTAGTCCATCTTCCTGTAAACTATCTCCTTCTACTTTGATATCTGTTAGGGGAACACCATAGTCAAGGCGAGCATTAAACCGATCTCCTGCATTGAAGTTTAAGCCCAGACCAATTGACATCAAAGAATCAATCTCAACGACGGCATTATCTTCCCCCCAGGGCAAACCAAAATCGACAAAAGGAACTAACTGAAAGACTCCAGCTAATTTTTGAATGCGTAGTACGGGAACTCTGAGTTCGGCAGAAGTAAATAATCCACTATCGGACAAGCTTAGATCTCGGCGATATCCCCGAACGCTGCTAGCACCCCCCAAGCGAAATTGCTCTAAAGGAACGAGATCGTTGGCTAGTTGAATATCGCCCCGTAATAGTAAAACAAAATCATCATCAAGCTGACGCGCCCATTGAGACTGTCCTCGCCAAGCAAAGAATTGACCATCAGGAGCATTATCGTTAATGGTGGCATCGAAAAGATCTACTCCCAAACTAAATTGCGATCGCAGAGCCACCACGCTACGATCATTCCGTTCGGTAAATTCTTGAAAAAAGCGCAAAGCACTAATATTAGTATTCCCTGACTCATCTGCGCCAATAGACAAAGGAAAAGGTTCATCTAGCAAAGAAGTTTCACTGTGCTGACGAGAAAAGCTTAAACCTAAAGCAATTTCTCGACTTGGCTTGGCAAAAATTGGCTGTCGAAGACTAAGTTCGTAATAGTTTGATTTAGTTTC
>NZ_JBZNBU010000155.1:0-2398 GCF_058530065.1 Waterburya sp.
ACCGCTCGATTGAATTTATACAGGTAATGTAATCTATAGATATGTGCTGGCTGCCTGTTTCAACTGAGCTACTAAAGACTAAAAACTAATAACTAAAGACTATTCTCTTCGAGCAATTCTCTTATCCCGAACTCAGGTTAAGTAGTAAGTAGTAACTTGAATTTTCAATATTCTCGCCAATATTCTAGAGTGATTAATAACCGATCTTCAATGCTTAGTTTTGGCTGACCACCTCTCTTTCTCGATGTGGGTAACTCTTGCTTCAAATTTTTGATCTGTTCCTAGGTCATGGTTTAGTTCGCGATCGCTCTTTTTATCCTACTTTGCTCATTTTATAGCTATTCATGCAAGAGATAAACAATCATTAGTTTCCTTCAAGAAATTAACCCAAGAATGGTCAAAAATTGACTATCTCTGAATTGATGATATCCCTGTCATAGCCAATAGTTGAGAAGTCAGTTAGTGACAAAGTGGATACATTTGAGTAGCCGTGTGTCGTGAAAATGACAAGCACGGTTCGGATAGGAGGGGTAAGCTGGTAACAGCTACCTCGACCTTACTAGCTTTCTAGTAGTCGATCGCAGAATTGTATTGTTAATTCAAGATCGCTTATGAGGTTTAGATTTAAAGCTTCTTTATTTATCGGCTTAATAACAGTTTTAATAATTGTTTTATTGAGTCTCGATCGCCCTAGCAAAATTTTATCCCAAGAGGCGATCGCCAATAACCCTAGCAAGATAGTCGTCAATCAAGTAGGATACTTACCGCAGTGGCGGAAGACGGCTTTTTTACTCAATAATCAAAAACCTACTAGTCATCCCCAGTTAATCGATCGCCATACGCGAAAAGTAGTCAAGACAATACAACCAGGAACAGAAATTCAGGATACTGCTACACCCGACGCTATTTCTACCATTGACTTTAGGGATATTACTCAGCCAGGTACTTATTATTTACGTCAGGGGAAATTAACCTCTGCACCTTTCAACATTGGCAGAGATATTTACCAACATCCTTTAGTTACTTTACTTCGTTCCTATTATTTACAAAGATGTGGAGTTGCTATAAACGATCCGATTACGGGTATTTCTCATTCTCCTTGTCATCTTAAAGATGGTGCGATCGCCCATCAAGATGAATACCATACAGCAGGTGAAAATATTACTGCTTCTGGAGGTTGGCACGATGCGGGAGACTATGGCAAGTATGTGACGACTACAGCAGTTACTATCGCTAGGTTGCTGAATCTTTACGAACAATATCCCGATCTATTTCCTGACAGTCAATTAACTATCCCCGAAAGTAATAACGGGATTTCAGACTTGCTGGATGAAATGCAGTTTGGTTTGGACTGGTTGTTAACCATGCAGCGAGAAGATGGAGCAGTATACCGCAAGCTATCGGGTAAAAAATGGTCTTTTGGAGTATCTCCCGATGAAGATATGCAACACCGCTATGTCTATGGTATTTCTACTCCTGAAACTGCTAAATTTGCTGCGGTAATGGCATTAGCCAGTCGCAATTTTCAAGGAGTAAATTCCGAACTAGCGAATAGATATTTGAGTGCAGCAGAGTTAGCTTGGCAATATCTAGAAACTCAACCCGAAATGAAAGTTGATTGGGTAGAGGGAGACGATAGCGGATCGGGTAAATATTTGGCTTCAAAAGACGATCGCGAAGCGAGTTTGACTACAGATATTGACGATCGCCTGTGGGCAGCAGCAGAGCTTTATATTACTACGGGTAGATCGACTTTTAATGACTATTTTGTTAGTAATTTGGACGAGGTAGATTACACCCTGTTTGAGTGGAAAGATCCTTCAGCTTTGGCGTTGATAAATTACCTCAAGCAAAATCGCCAAACTGTTACCACAAAAACTATTACTAAGATTAAAAATAAGCTTACTCAGAGAGCCGATGAGATTTTAAATCGAGTCCAAGAAAATAATTACAACATTGCTAATCATCGCTTTATTTGGGGATCGAATAAAATGACTGCCGAAGAGGGAATTACTTTAGCTTATGCCTATCAATTAACCAATAATATTGATTATCTTAATGGTGCGATCGACCAGTTAGATTATCTTTTAGGGCGCAATCACTTTAATCAAACCTTTGTTACGGGAATTGGCACGAATCCTGTTAAGCACGTCAATCATTTATTTGCTAGAGCCAAAAATATCTATATTCCTGGTTTGGCTGTAGGTGGTGCTAATAGCGACGCTCAAGATAACAAAGTAGCAAAAAATTTAGGACAGCTTAGTTATATAGATAGTGAAGAATCCTATGCAACGAATGAATATGCAATTGATTACAATGCTTCGGTTATTAGTTTGATTGTTAATTTGATTAACAATATATAAGTTTAATTTTTAATATCAAAGAAAACAGGAGAAAG
>NZ_JBZNBU010000156.1:0-18725 GCF_058530065.1 Waterburya sp.
TCTCAATTCCTGGAATTGCTGAGATTACTGCTGCCAAACTTTTGGCAGAAATACCCAATCTCAAAAACTATAAAACTGCTCGTCAAGCTGCTGCCTATGCTGGGTTGACTCCTCAACAAAGAGTTTCTGGAACTTCAGTACTTAGAAGACCACCTGTTAGTAGAAGACGTGCGATTCGTTGTTATGAAACCTAGACTTAGGGGGATATAACACATTTCTAAAGTAAGTCATCCTGACTTGAGTTCGCACTTTAATCCTTTAGAAATGATAACTTACATACCATCAAAGTGAGGTGAGTAACCTAGAAAAACCAAGTCTTTGCGCCCTCGTGCGGGGTTGACAGCATACAGCGTCCCTCTCGGTGACGAGAGAGAGAAGTTTCTCTTATATCTGGATTGATAACCCAGATGTAATCTGCGGGAGTAAAAGCGGACAGAGCGATAATTGCTGAAAACGCCTAACCGCGAGCAAGTGTTTTATAACCGACCCTAGACTGAGATAGCATCAAGGAAAGGGACATCGTGGGGTAGAGAAACGAATCACTTACATAACCATCTCAACTGATGAGCAAGGGATATAAGCTAGTGGGTCATGCCACACCTTGCGTCTGAAACAGCAGACCGAACTTAGGATTACTGAATTGTCTTTGTTCAGTAACGCACGACCAGTTCATATAGGTGGATAAGTGAACCCTAAAGAACACAATCAATGGTATGTAGGAACGAAGTAACCGAACTGTACTCCCAGTTAAAACTGGTAGGTATCAAACCGAATGGTGCAGTTAGGAGGGATGGGTCAAGAAGCAAATGCCTAACCCGAATTAACGGGTAACGCTGGAAAAGAGATGGGGTAACGCCCAGGATATGCAGACGTGACTCGCAAATGTATCAAAGCTAAAGGTGTAAGTATCAGTGAATAAGCCTAATACAGATTCACAAATGAAGACTGTCGGATGGAATGATATCAATTGGCATCAAGTCGATAGATATGTATTCAAGCTGCAAAAACGCATTTATGCTGCTTCTCGTCGTGGAGAAATTAAACAAGTACGAAAACTCCAAAAAACTCTAATGAATTCATGGTCATGTAAAGTTTTAGCAGTTCGTCGGGTAACTCAAGAGAATCGAGGAAAAAAGACAGCAGGAGTGGATGGAATTAAATCTCTATCCCCAGAAGCTCGTATGAAACTCGTAGGACAACTCAAAATCACAGGTCAAAGTAGACCCACTCGAAGAGTGTGGATTCCCAAACCTGGAAAAGATGAAAAACGACCATTAGGAATACCCACAATTTACGACCGAGCTTTACAAGGGGTAGTCAAAGCTGCCCTAGAACCAGAATGGGAAGCTCGTTTTGAAGCTTCCAGCTTTGGTTTTAGACCAGGGAGAGCTTGTCAGGATGCAATTTGGACGATTAAAAACGCAATACAATCTAAAGCCAAGTATGTTTTAGATGCCGATATTGCCAAATGTTTCGACCGCATCAACCACACAGCCCTACTCCACAAACTCAACTACAGAGGTAAAGTTAGGCAACAAATAAAAGCTTGGCTTAAAAGTGGGGTCATAGACCAAGGGGTTTTTACTGCTATATCTGAAGGAACACCTCAAGGCGGGGTCGTTTCGCCGTTGTTGGCTAACATTGCTCTTCATGGCATCGAAAATATGCTCATGGAATACGCGAAAACAATGAAGTTTCGACACCCAAATGGACAAGCTGCTAGTTGGCAAGCCAAAGTCAAATCTCTAACATTCGTTAGATATGCAGATGACTTTGTAGTAATTCATAGAGATCTTGAAGTGGTTCAAAGATGCCGAGAATTGATCTCGGAGTGGTTAAAAGTGATGGGCTTGGAATTAAAACCATCTAAAACCAGAATTGCCCATACTCTTTTACCAGAGTTAAGTGAAGATGGCACAGCGGGATTTGATTTCCTCGGATATAACATCCGACAGTTCCCTGCTGGTAAGTACGTTTCTTCTAGAAATAGATACAGAGGCGCACTTGGTTTTAATACCTTCATAACCCCTACTAAAGATGCTTGTAAAAGACATCAAACCCGTATAAGAGAAATCATCAGGAAACATAAAAGTTCTCCTCAAGCCCAGTTAATTCTTGAGCTTAACCCTGTTATTAGGGGATGGTGTAACTATTATCAGTTTTCTGATTCTCAAACGCGAAACATCTTTACAACTCAAGACCACTTGGTCTTGCAAAAGTTAAGAGCCTGGGGACGATACCGATGCGGAAGTCTTAAAGATGCCCGTAAGAAATATTACATTAAAGTCGGTAAAAGAGATTGGATATTCGCAACCACAGAGGGGAGAGCGAACCCCCTTCGGTTACTATCTCATAGTCAATTTGGTAGCAGTTCCACTGATTATGTGAAAGTTAAAGGCGATAAAAGCCCTTATGATGGCAATCTAATCTATTGGAGTACCAGGATGGGGAGAAATCCCGAAATGCCAACTTCTAAAGCTATCAGGCTCAAGAAACAAAAAGGCAAATGTAACTGGTGCGGATTACATTTTCGTGAAGGAGATATCTTAGAAGAAGACCATATTATTCCAACCGCCCTTGGTGGAAAGAATGTGTATGAAAATCTTCAACTACTTCACGCCCACTGCCACGATGAAAAAACAGCACTGGATATGATTGACATCAGGAATCATAAATCATCGATTTTCTTCAAGAAATTAACACAGGAATGGTCAAAAATTGATTATCTCTGGATTGATGATATGCCCGTCATAATCAGTAGTTGAGAAGTCAGTTAATGACAAAGTGGGTACATTTGAGTAGCCGTGTGTCAGGAAACTGACAAGCACGGTTTCGGATGGGAGGGGTAAGCTGGAAACAGCTACCTCGACCCTACCAACTGCATTTAATGTTGCCTTCCAAGGGTGGAAATAGACGCAAATATGGTGGTACAGTTACCCGTCATCATGGAATCCGAAAGGGCGACTTCGTTGAAGGTATTAAAGCTGGAATTACATATCAAGGATGGTGTTCTGGAGATACAGCAAAACAGATTAGTATCTCAGATGCTAATTGGAAACGTATCGGACAATTCACTGCATCCAAGGTTAGGTTGTTGCGACGGGCGACAAGATTAATTAGTACACAGGAAACGGATTTCACCGTCGCAGCTTGCGCGTGAGGCGTGCTGGGGTTTCCCCAGCTTACGCAATCACGCAAGACTTACTGGGACTTACTGGTTTTCGTTTCCTCCCCTCCCTGCTACGCGAGGGAGGGGTATCCACAAAAACATTTTTTGATGAATTATATTATTAATATGGGATAAGTTTAACGAATACCACATTTTTTAGTGGCTATAGCTATGGAAGGAGGATCGTTTGTTAATGGTAAAACCTGTTGAAATGCTTTCTCCGCAGCAGCTATTTCGTTTATCTGGCAAAAACTAGCCCCTAAATAAAGCAAAGTAGTACTCCGTTGGCTGTTAGTTAAGCGATCGCTGTCTAAGATTTTTTGCAAGATTGCGATCGCTCGATTGTATTCCCCTAGTTCGTATAAAGCAATTCCCTTTCCTTGTTGTGGGGATATGACATCTTGAGAGTAGGATAAAGATTCCTCAAAAGCGACTATAGATTCTCGATATTGACCTAGCTTGAGTAGACTTTGCCCTTTTTGATTAAAAGCAATAGCTTTATTTTCTTCTGTAGAGCGATCGCTCAATTCTATAGCCCGTTCGCTTGCTGCAATGGCTAGTCGATCTTGTTCTAAATCTGATAAAACTCTAGCTTTATTCAGCCAAAAAATTACCTCTGAAGGCTCTAGGGCGATCGCTCTCTCGAATGCTTCTAGGGCAGCTCGATTTTGTTTGAGATAGTAAAGTGCTTCTCCCTGACAATTCCAAGCCAATCCAGATTGAGCAGACAGAGAAGTTGCCCGATTGCAAGATTGCAGCATAGCTTCATATTGATTTAAACCGCCCAAAGCATAGCCTCGATTAATCAAAATAGAATGACTTGATTGGATATTTTCTGCCAGCAAGCGATCGTAGATCGTAATTGCCAAACTATACTGTTGCTGTTCTAATAACTGGTTAG
This sequence comes from Waterburya sp., assembly GCF_058530065.1. NCBI lineage: Bacteria > Bacillati > Cyanobacteriota > Cyanophyceae > Pleurocapsales > Pleurocapsaceae > Waterburya > Waterburya sp. Next base: position 4,071 of record NZ_JBZNBU010000156.1, read on the forward strand.
CCTGTTTGAATTGTTCTATTTGTTGAGATTGACCGAACAAGCGAAAGGCTAAGTATGATGCACCGCTAGCACAAACTAGCAAAGCGAATATTTTAATCGATCCTATTAGATTCTGTTGATTCACGCTTAGAAGTTTAGATCCAGAGAAGAAATAATTCAAACGATGACTTGATCTTGTTCTAACTCGATCGAATCTAAGTTGCAATTATATCGAATTCTTTGTGCTGTGAATCTTAGATTAACTAGGCTGCGTTATCAATTGAAGGGAAGAACGCTTCATATTTATTAAATCTACTTAAAAAAATTGTCAACAAGTAAAATTCACGGTATATCTATAAATAATGAAATCTAATTAATAATTAATATCAATAAGTATTGTTCCCCATGACTCCCGCTCTAAATAGCAAAAATCAACAGTCACCAGATTTAAGACATTTCCGAGAATTTATTTTTATTGGTAATACTTCTAATCAATTTATAACCAAAGTGACAGAACAGTTGCATCTTGCTTCTGGCAGCAATCTAGTCAGTCAAGGCTCTGTGGAAGATAATCTGTTAATTATTCAGATGCACACTGCAAAAGAAATTACCCGTCAACTCAAAAAATTCAACATCAAACCAGGAGAAGTAGTCAAGCTAGTAAACAAAACTCAAAATGGCTCTGTAGTTATTAGTTTAGACAACAAACTCATTGGTATGGGAGCAGAAATTGCCAGTAGAATCGTTGCAACTCCTGCTGTTTAAATTAATGAAAATTATTACTGATATAAACCAACTCTCTATAGGTTCGGTAGGTATAGTTGCAGGATATAGCCTGATTTATGGTGGCTATACAGGAAAACTTATATCTAAAGGACTAACTCCTGGGATATCTTTTGTACTGCTCGATCCCAATGTGGCTAACGGCGCAGTACAAATTATGCTGGAAGAAAAAATCATTATTCTTTCTAAGCCCGAAGTCAATGCTCTTTGCATCGATACAATAGCAGAAGATTAGCAAAACTGCTAATTCCTATCTTCGAGTTATAGAATTATGGGTTCTAGGTTATGATGCAATACTGTTCGGTTAACTAAAGTTATCGGTGAGAAAGGGGGTAGGGTAATTCGAGCATTCCCTTGCGCCTAACGGCGACGCGGGGTCTCGAATTTAGGTGGTAGGGTGTAGGGAAGAAATGACCCCAACCCCCGACACCCAACACCCAACACCCTCCCTAAACCCCTTGATTTCATGGCTTATCCGAACAGTATTGGGTTATGATGCGCGTTGCAAATCTAAGTTTCGCCGATCGCGATCGCGGATTTTCTCTTTGTTCGTCTGGTTGAGCAATAATCGGCTTTTTAGTAATTACTTTTAATAACTCATTCTCGCGGAAGCGATGTTTGACAATACGATCTTCCAAACTATGAAAACTAATAATGCCAATAATTCCTCCTGGTTTGAGCCAAGTTGGAGCATTAGCAATAAATTTCTCTAAAGATTTTAATTCCTGATTCACTTCAATTCGTAGAGCTTGAAAAGTGCGGGTAGCAGGGTGTATTCTGCCATGACGATATTTTCCTGGTACGACAGAGGCGATCGCTTGACTCAAATCTGTAGTAGTTCTGAAAGGACGTTTTTGCACGATCGCTTTGGCAATACGACGAGAAAATCTTTCCTCTCCGTAAGTATAAATTAAGTCTGCGAGAGAGACTTCCTGCCAATGATTGACAATTTCTTCGGCGGTAATTCCTCCAGAACGATCCATCCGCATATCTAGAGGGGCGGTATGACGGAAACTAAAACCCCTTTCGGCAACATCCAACTGGGGAGAACTCACCCCCAGATCGGCAATAATGCCATCAAATAACAAATCTCCTGGTTGATAGTCGGCAAAATTCCCCTGCCAAAACTCTAATTGCTGGGGATAATAGTCTGCTAATCTTTCTTTCACTGCTGCGATCGCTGTTTCGTCGCGATCGAGCGCACAAATCTTAATATTTTCTTCTTGTTCGAGAATCAGTTTGCTGTGTCCCCCACCGCCAACAGTAGCATCTAGATAAATACCTCCTGGCAAAATATTCAGTCCAGCGATCGTTTCTCTTGCCAGCACAGAAAAGTGGTTGAACTCTTTTGTTTCCCGTGCTTTCATTGATTTATTGCCCAAAAATCTTAATTAATTATTTATAAACTTAGTGCTATGATATACCGCTCCCACCCTAATTTACGGTTACAATTATAATTGAGAAGTATGAAGGAATATACATTCTTTTATGTGCTTACTTTTTTAGTCGTTTACCAAGATAAAGTTTAGGATTTATCACATTTATATATGGAAGTTAGCCAACGCCCAGGAAAAGCAGAAGACTCTCCTGGTCATAGGTGGGCAGGTATTTTAGGAACGGGAGTTGCGGTCATTACTCTAATTCTGCCCATAGTTATGATTGCGTCTTATTCTCCTTTTGAGAGCAACGCACAACCCATAACAGAAGAAATGAATCGACTTGAGAAAAAAGTAATTGAGCCAATGAAATAAAGAAAAAACACCACGCTACAGGTTTGTTTTAATTATGGCGTTGGGCAAAATTTGCAGCTAATAGTTTTTACCAAGGTAAGACTCTTTTGTTTGGTGGTAATTAATCCTACCTAAAAACTTATTATCTTGGGAGCTATTTTCTATTGTCCAACACATCTCAGCCATAGAAAAAGCTATCCGAACCTTGCTTAGGATAAATTTGGTAAATATTTTTCGTATTGTTCGTAAGTATTTTTTCCTGGTATATCCTGCTTAAACTCTAGAGGTAGCTTGTATTCTCGCTCTTTATATTGTTCCCGAACCATATTGATAGTTTCGTAAGGATTTTCCCATTTATGCAACAGTCGAATTAACTCTCTAAATTTCTGATAAGAACCTCCATGTCTGTGAACTAAACCCACTACTTGAAGAATTCTGGCATAGGTAGCAGCAGAAGCTTCTTCTTTGGATATATCTAAGATAGGAGCAATTTTTTCAAATACGTCATAATATTCTTTAACGGTAAGAACTAACTGTTTTGGCTCTAATAGTGCCGAACCTTGTAATCCTTCTACGACATTAGAGATTTCTCTAATGATGGAAAAATCTTTTAATTCCAATTTTTTGAATACAGCTAGGAGTTTTAATCCTAACTCGTGCTTGCTAATTTCATTTAATTCTTTGGTATAAGAATTGAGAGCTTCTCTACCTTCTTCGGTATTAATTAAGGGTAATAGTTCGGCTTGTTTCTTTTTGATTTTTTTAGCAAAGGCTTCTTTATCTACATCTTCTGCTAAATTTTCAGCGACATAACGATAAAATTCTTGCTGTTTGCGCCCGCGATAGCGCAGTTCGGCTGATTCTAATTTTAGAAAGCTTTTTTGAGCAATAATAGCTGCTCTTAATAGTTCTACTTGATAATTTAATTCTTTGAAGCCTGCGACATTTTTAGCTACATCGATTTTATAGTGAATTAGAGTTTTAAATTCATCATTACCAAACTTATCATCATTCATACGATCTATTTTTTTACCAAGTAGAGAAATTTCTTTCCAGGCATCATGATGAAGCTTGAGAGAGCGTTCGGGAATTGTTGGCTTGCCAAACTTTTTATCGTAATTAGTTTTAACTGTATCGATAATTCCTTTGGCGAAAGGCGAGGCAACTAAAAATACTAAAATTGTGGCAGGTATTCCAATAGCAAACATTCTAAATGCTGTTTGAGATGATAACTTTTCTGCTGCTTGAGATTCGGTAGATGTATCAGGCAAACTAGCGTTAATTATTTTTTGGATTTTTTGAAGTTTAGCTACACTTTCGATATTAATATTTTGCTTTTGTAAGGCTTTAATTATTTCTGCATCGCTCAATTTTTTGTCATTAATAATATTCTGTATTTTTTCAATATCTTCGCTATTTTCTACATTAATATTTTCTTGCTGTAAATTTTTTATCTTGGTTTGATTTAATAAGTCTTTGGCTTGCTTGAGTTCTTTAAGATTTTTGATTTTATTCTGCCTTTTTTGTAAGGCATCCATCATTTCATCTCCAGTATCAGTTGAGTTTTCTCCCTCAGAATCTACTTCTGGAACTATGCCATCAATCTTGAGCATATCTTTGAAACCTTCGATTTTTTTATCTCTTTCTTGAAGAGCTTTAATCATGTCGTCTTCAGTTTCAGCTTTTTTATTTCTATTAGATTTTTGTTGAGCAATTAAATATTCATTAGTAAGATTTATGTTTTCTGTAGCGTTGGCTCGAACAGTCGCAATCTGCAAGCTAAATATAGATAAGACTGTAGTTATAGCCAGATATTGTAACTTTCTCATAATAATTCATCGATTAGACTTCCTAAGACTATAGTTCCCATTTTTGCTCGTTCGGTTAACGTAGTAGCGGGTCTAAATTAATTTATTGGGTTAAGATTACGATTGACGTTCGACTTCTAAAATAGTATTAGTTAAATTAGCGTTAGTTAAATTGGCATTATTGAGCTTGGTATGATTCAGATTTGCGCCAATAAGTTTGGCATTAGTTAAGTTAGCATTAGTTAAGTTGGCATTACTTAGATTGGCTGCAATAAGTTTGGCGTTAGTTAAATTTGTTCCCTGTAAATTAGCTTTGCTTAAGTTTGCTTCAATTAAATTAATATTAGTGAGATTGAGTTGAGATAAATCTGCATTCTGTAAATTAGCATAGCGAAAGTTAGTTCTACCCAAAGCATAGCCTTGTAAAAGATTAGAGCGATCGCTTGTTTTTAGTTGTCGTTGAGGAGATTGTTTGAGGTCTAAAATAATTTTTTGTTTGCTATTAATTATTTTCTCTAATTCATCGTATAAGGCATAGTTACCAATACCACTAAGATTAACCCAAGCTCTAGTACGAGTTAGGGCAATTAATAGTTGCTGGCGGGAATATAAATTACTTTCTCGACGAGCAATCTTATCTAAACCAATTAAATAGACCATATCTGCTTCTTGACCCTTAGCACGATAGACATTAGAAATAGTAATTGCTCCTGGATACCAAAAGCGATCGCTTTCTTTCTCTTCTGGAGGAGTATCCCAAGAATTTACAGTGCTTTGACTGGGGAGATAAATATTTATGCCTTGATTGATTAAAAAAATTGCAACTTGCTGAATTAAGGGTAAAGTATCGTAATAATCTCCCAAAACTATAATTAAAATTTCTCGATCTGGTTGTAGATCGTCTTGCTCTAAATTATGCTTAATTCTTTTTGCTAAGACAGTTAATTCTTGCTGTCGAGATATAAAGCGATCGAAGACTATCATATCTTCTGATGATATTTTAGAAACAAGATTGGGAGAATTAATTATTTGGCGTTCTAAAACAAATTGTGATTTATTTTCTTGACTCTTGGCGATCGCATAGCCTAAAGCCAACCATTCTTCAAGATTACTAGATCCTGTAATAATTCCTTCATCTCTAACTAACCCCATACCAATAGCATGAGCCGTGAAAATTACTTGATGGGGAGTTCGATAACAGCAAGATAGTAATTCGGTTTTATTAATGATTTTATCGTATTTTCCTGTAACTAAATGTCCTAATTCTTCCCCAAACATTTCCCCTGGTTCGGCTATTTTTAAACTGGACAAACTTTGTAATTCATCATCTGCCCAAATCAAGCGTCTTTGTTCTGGTTGAATCGGATTAATCGAGCGCAAAGATTGATAAGCCAACCAAAAAAAGGGTTGTTTGTTTTGATAACTCCAATCATTAGCCATTAAGTCTTGAGCTTCATCAATTAATACTGCATCAAATAGAGGTGCGATCGTTCTATTTTCTAGCAATTTTAGACAAGCTTCCGCTAATGCTTCTGTAGGTTGTTTGCTAATAGTAAAAGGAACGGAAACAGGTGTATAGTTGACAGACTTACAAAGAGTACTATAAAAACCAGGTTGTTCTTTACTCCCCCAAGCATGGAGAATTTTTAAATTAGATTGCTCGGGATGATAAATAACTTTATTTTGACTGTAGTGTCCGATCCATTTAGTAACCTGTTGAGTAATAGTCTCGTAAAGACTACGAGAAAAAAAGACTAAAGCAATTTGCCATTTAGGATATTTCACTGCCATTAAAGCAGCTTTTTGACACAACAATACTGTCTTCCCCGAACCAGCAATCCCTCTAATTCTTTGCATTCCGTTGGGGATTTGTTTGGCAATTTTTTCTAGCTTTAAATCAAATTGAGCCAAACGCGATCGCGTCTGGGCAATAATGTGACGACGACTATTTTTTTTACAGGGTAACTGTCGATAATCTGGTTTAAATAAAGATGTTCCTCCCAAAACAGCCAGCAATAATTCCCATTGAGTTGGAGTTAAGTTTTTACCTAAAACTAAAGGGTAAATTTTATCAATCAGATCGATAACTAATTGCGGATTGCCTAAATCTTCTTGAAATAAAATTGGCGGAGAATTAGGTAACTTATCAAATCCTTTAGCTTGCCATTGCGCTCTAGTAATATTGGGTAAAGCAACAATTGCTCTAGAAGTAACATTGCTTTTCAATAAAGGTTCGCGATCGCAATATTCTAGTAAAGCAAATAATTGTCTTTCAGCTTGTTGATAAGGATTGCCCGATTCCGTATAAAAATTGCGATATTGCCAGCGATGTCCTTGAAGGGAAACTAACTGCTCGATTCTAATTGCTTTGACTTCAATTACCATCAAACCCAAATTGTGATCGGCAATTAAAATATCGGGTTCTTTACGAAACTTACCTTCATTAGAAAATATCGGATATCGCCAATAAGCCAAACAATTACGATCTGTAAAAACCCTTTTCAGACTATCCCAAACTAACTTTTCCCCCGCCTCTCCCTTATCTCCAAATACCTCAGTTGCAATAAATCTACTTGGACTACTCATTAATTGTCGTAAGATACTGGAGACTGGGAGACGAGGTGATTAGGGGATAACTTAACGCAAAATAGCGAAGCTACTCATTACTTATTACTTATTACTCATTACTCATTACTTAACCCTAACTGCTTCCAAAATTTTAGAATAGTAGAAACTAACACTAGTCATTCCTTTGCGTTGAATCTCAAAACCATTTTCTTGCAAAATAGCGATGATATCTTTTTCCTTATGTTGATAAGCTCTAGTTGTCTTAGAAGGACCAGGAAAAAACTCACCGACCTTTTTCAAGACAAACAAAAGACAAGTTTTAGGGGCAAAACTAAGAATTAAACGAGACTCTGCCAAAGATGCCAAGTGAGCGATCATCTTAGCTGCATCTTCTGTGGGGTAGTGAATCAAAACATCGAGACAGATAACCGTATCGTAGCTACCGCTCAACGCCTCAAGATCGGAAACAGAAAAATTAACTTTACTCGGATCTTCCAAGGCTTCCGCTGCCTTTTCCTTAGCTTCTCCGACCATCTTTTCTGAGATGTCACTAGCACTAACTGTTGCTCCTTCTTGCGCCAAAGGAATACTCAAACTACCTACACCACACCCCGCATCGCAAATCGAAATCTCGGCTAAATTCCCGTCATCCTTGAGCCAGCCAACTACCGTATCGATAGTCTGTTGGTGTCCCTCGCGAATCTTCTTCTGTACTTTGTTAACTTCGTCAGTTTCACCGTAAATTTTACGCCAGCGATCGAAGCCCTTTTGATTAAAATAATCTTTGACAATCGCTTTATCGTTAATTTTCTCTGCTGCTTTCATAAATAAGTTTATATATATTTACGTCAATAATTCCCTTTGGTAGTTTACTAAATCATGGGGATAAAATCTCAATCTAAGCACAAATACTTATAATAATTTACAGCCCTCTCTTATCAACGAGAATTAAATAATTCCTGATAAAACAAGACGAAATTGGAATTATAAGCTTTAATCATATCGATAAGGAATTCAAGAGATATTATGAAACTATCAAAAACGTTAAAGTCGGCAGCATTATTTACAGGAGCGATCGCTTTAACATCTCCCATACTTCCCGCATTAGCCCAGTTCACCGAAGCACCCGTCGAGCAAAGTGAAGTGGTAGCTGTTGCCGTCCCTGCTGGGGCAATTGGCTATAACCTAAATGTAGTGCAACAAGTCGCTGGCAAACAGCAATGTTATGCCGAAGTTGGTTCAGAACCAACTATTATCGACCCCTTATGGACGACGTTTGACTTTTCAGGTAGTTGCAATCGAGCTACAGATGGTAATGGCTATTCCGTGCGTCTTGACGGACAAGATACCAGCTTAGACTATCGACTCGATGTCATCCCCAAAGGAGATAACTTACAACTAGTCGCCAAAAGCTTTAAAGGAAGCGGAGATTTGGTAGTCGGTCAAACCTTTGGTAAGCCTGGAGATGGAGAATATGCCAAAATTCATTTAAACCCAGGTTGGGAATTCACCAAAAAAGAATTTGAAGGCAAAGTATTGGGTCACTTCTTCTTGAGTGGCGATTCTCAAGCAATCGCTGCTGCTAGCGGTCAAACTATAACTCCACCCAAAGCAGATGCCTTTACCGATATCGGTCGCGATATCTATAAAGATCAAATTGAATCAGCTGTCGCCTTGGGTTTCATTTCTGGCTTTAAAGACAGAACTTTTAAACCTAGCGAACCTTTAACCAGAGAACAACTAGTTTCCATCGTTTATGATGCTTTAGGCACAATTGAAGACTTTGAATTAGCTGCTGCGGATAACCCAACTACATCTCCTTTCCCCGATGTAGAAGCAGATCGTTGGAGTGCGGGCAAAGTAGCTTGGGCTGCATCAAATCAGATTGTGACTGGTTATGAAGATGGTAGCTTTAAACCTGCTCAACCCGTTACTAGAGCAGAATTAATGGCAGTTTTAAATAAAGTGGCTATTTTTGCTAATGCAGGAGAAGCTGAATTAACAACCAATGGCGATCCCGTAGCTTTTGCAGATACTAGCGATCACTGGGCAAAAGATACCATCTCTACGATGTCTGCTTACTGTGGTGTGGCTTCTGCCTACCAAGAAGTAGGGGATGCTTTCCAACCCAATACCCCCGCAGCTAGGAGTTATGCAGCTACTGCTACTCTTCGTACTCACGAATGTATTACTGGAGAAAAATAATGAGTAATGAGTAGTTAGTTTTTTAATAATTAAAATTAATTTTTAGAAGGGGAATTTTCATCCCCTTTTTTTTGCTTTGTCAGGTTTTGAGGCACTTGTGTCAGGCAGCCAGGAATGGAACTATTATCTTCTTCCTTGATTAAGCTTGAAAATGGCAACTTATTTTTGCGCGAGTCCTAAGAATAAGAAATTCCTGCTTGTTTAAAACGATTTAGTACTTCACCCAGGCGATCGCAATCGACAATCAAGCTAACTCTTACATAACCTTCTCCTGCTTCCCCAAAAGCATTGCCTGGAGTAATTACTACCCCTGTTTTCTGCAAAACATCTAAAGCAAATTCCGTCGATCTACTTCCTACAGGAGTTTCTATCCAAAGATACATAGTGGCTTTGGATGGGGTAATTTTCCAACCTAGTTCTCCTAAGCCTTTAATTAAAAAGTCACGACGAGTGCTGTAACGATGCTGTACGTCTTTGATATATTCGTCGGGTAATTGTAGGGCGGTTTCTGCTGCTTTTTGCACTGCGGAGAAAATACCATAGTCTAGATTAGTTTTGAGAGTCCGCAAACCTTGAATAATAGTCGAGTTCCCTACCACAAAACCAACTCTCCAGCCAGCCATATTATAAGTTTTCGAGAGGGTATGAAATTCTACCCCAAGTTCTTTTGCCCCTGGTATTTCTAATAAAGATGTGGGTTGATAGCCATCAAAAGCTAATTCTGCATAGCAAAGATCGTGAACTAACAATATTTCGTAATGACGGGCAAATTTTACGGCTTCTTCAAAAAATTCTCTAGGTGCGGTAGCAGTAGTGGGGTTGTTGGGATAATTGAAGTAAAGAATCTTCGCTTTTTGCGCCACATCTTCAGGAATTTTGCTGAAGTCAATCAACCAATTTTCTTTTGCCGACAGATGTATCGGGTAAATTTCTGCTCCTGCAATCAAAGGACCTCTAAAATGGGCGGGATAGGAAGGGGTAGGTACGAGAATCGTATCTCCAGGATCGACATAAGCCATGGCTAAATGCCCCAAACCTTCCTTAGAACCAATTAGGGGTAAAGCTTCGCTGTCGGGGTTTAATTCTACGCCATAACATCGTTTATACCAAGTAGTAATTGAGGCGCGGAAACTAGCAGTTCCTTCAAAGGGTGGATAGCCATGATTGAGTGGATCTTGTAAAGCCGCGATCGCAGCATCGATAACAGGTTGAGGCGCAGCACCATCGGGATTACCCATGCCCAAATCTATTAAGTCGAGTCCTTGCTCTCTAGCGTTGGCTTTTAATTCGTCTAAACGAGCAAATACGTAGGGAGGTAATGCGCTCAAACGCTGGGCGCGACTAATCCAATCTAAACTCATATTTTAAGCTAACAGTTTACGTAGCTTCCTATTCTCTCATTAATTGTTGTATTTTGCGATTTATCGCTCGGGGAGTTTTTAAAATTAAATTGACTCTTATTTAGAGAAATATTATGCAATCTTATGGCTCTAGAGTTTAAATTGGGAAAAGTCAGAAATTCAAGTACAAATCGATCGACCAAACTTATCGTTTATGAATCAACTGCACGATGCTTTCACGCTATTCCTGAGTTTATTGGTGGAAGCAATGCCTTTTTTACTGCTGGGGGTATTGCTTTCTAGCAGTTTATTATTTTTAATTAGCGAAAAGCAATTAATTGCCAAATTACCGAAAAACCCTTTACTTGGTTCTATTGTTGGTAGCTGTATTGGTTTTCTGTTTCCTGTTTGTGAATGCGGCAATGTTCCCGTAGCCAGAAGGTTACTATTATCTAGAGTTCCCCCTTCCGTAGCCATTTCTTTTCTCTTAGCAGCACCGACGATTAATCCGATTGTGATTTGGGCTACTTGGATCGCTTTTGGAGATCGCCCTAGTATTGTTATTTTTCGGGTATTGTTTTCTAGCGCGATCGCCACTATTGTCGGATGCGTGTTTAGCATTCAACCCGACTCTCGCGAATTGTTACAAGTATCTTTTGCCAAAAGATTAAAACCAGTAGTCGATGTTATCCCAGATAAATCGACCTTATTACAGTCTGGTACTTTTTTTATCGAACAAGGCAAGTCAATTCCTTTTGATGATTCTTTGTCAGAGTCGATTAAACCAGATCGAGTCAATCGCTTCAAACCAAAGTTACAGTTATTTTTTTCTAACCTACTGGCTGAATTTAGCGAATTGGGGGGAATGTTGGTTTTTGGTAGTGCGATCGCCGCTACTATTCAAGTATTTGTCCCCCGCGAGATTATCTTGAGTTTGGGTCAAGACACTATAACTTCAATTCTGGCAATGATGTTGCTAGCAGCGGTTGTCTCGATCTGTTCTACAGTAGATTCTTTTTTTGCCCTCTCTTTTGCTGCCACTTTCACTAGTGGTTCTTTACTCGCTTTTTTAGTGTTTGGTCCTACAATCGACATTAAAAGTGTTGGCTTGATGGCATCAATTTTTAAACCAAAAATTATTGTTTATATTTTTACCCTGGTGGCTCAGCTAACTTTTATTTTTACTTTGGCTTATAGTTATTTATTTTAGTTTTCAATCAATATCTTTTAAATAAATTAATGCGCTCAAATCCCGTTCAAAATAAAAAAGATCTTTTCTTCTCTTGGTTGGAAGGATTGAGTTTACTAGCCTGGGGGACTTTACTTTTAAAATATACCTTTACAGGACAGTATAAATTATTAATTCATCCCAATTACTTTAGTCTAGTATTAGGTACTGGCATAATTTTAATTGTTTTAGGCGTTATTAAAACTAAGTCGATTATAGAAAATAAAACGCAAAGTAATGCCGAACACATTAGCTTATTTCCCCCTGGTTTGGGTAGTAGCTTATTACTATTAGTAGCGATCGCAGGACTATTAATTCCGCCAAAAATTTTAACCAGTCAAACTGCTCTCAAAAGAGGCGTGGGCGATCTACCTTTAACTACCATTCAACCCCAAGCTTTTCGCACCGCTAGCAAGCCCGAAGAACGATCGCTTATTGAATGGATACGGACGATTAACGCTTATCCCGAACCAGATGCCTATAAGGGTCAACCAGCCAATATTACGGGTTTTGTACTGCACCTAAGCGAACTACCCGATAACTATATTATGCTCTCCCGTTTTGTGATTACCTGTTGTGCCGTAGATGCCTATCCCATTGGTATACCAGTTAAGCTAGATAGGAATCGTAGTAATTACCCTGTAGATAGTTGGCTGACAATTGAAGGTATGGCGATCGCCGAAACCATACCAGTCAAAGATCGGATCGAAACAAATGCGATTTCCCAAAAGCGTTCTGTGGTAATAGAAGCCAAAGCGATCGAAACCATTCCCACACCAAGCGATCCTTATAGTTATCGATAAAAAGCGCGATCGCTCAATATTGTATTACCTTTGATGAATTATGCGATCGCCTTGCGCCATTGTACGATCGCATTTAAGGGATCTTGAATAGCTATATGTCGAGCTAGTAAACTTAAGTCTAGATCTGGTAGTAACTGACTTTGCTGTTGCTGCTGATAAGAATCGTTTTGCAAACAATAAACCTTTAATTGATTATTCTGCCAGAACCAAACTTCTTCAACACCCAAACGTCAATATACTTCCAAAGTATCTACAAGCTTGATTTTGACAATAGAAATTGATAGTACGATTTCAACAAACAAGTAATAAAAAATTCACTCTTTTTCCTCAAATTCCAATTTTTTAACTCCAGGAATAAAACTTAAAGGCACTCAGTGCTTATTAGCGCAAGTCGGTGGGTGTATCTTGGTTAAGTTCGGGTTAAGAATATTTGGGCATCAATTCTACAAAAGAATCTTACCTTAAGCCTATGAAAACATAGGGGTTTCAGCTTATCCCGAACTCAGGTTAAAAGATAGAAACGTTAAAGTATGGGAGTCAAAATCTCTACTCGTTAATTTAAGGTAAATCGGTACTTCCCATTAAAAAGCGATCGCATTCACGGGTAACACCGCGACTTTCATTAAATGCCCAAACTACAGAATTCGATCGATGCGATCGCACTGCATATTTTATATACTAAATAAGGTATATCAACAAGTAATTCTATGACAGATAAACCAATTTACTGGATTGGTACATCTAAAGAAGATATTGCTAAATTTCCTCAAGATGCAAGAAGAAAAACTGGTTTTCAACTTAGAGCAGTGCAAAGAGGCGATCTTCCCACAGACTTTAAGCCGATGTCGATAGTGGGTAAGGGGGTAGAAGAAATTAGAATTAAAACAGGAAAAGCTTATCGAGTTTTCTATATTGCCCGATTTGCTGAAGCAGTTTATGTACTCCATGCTTTTAATAAAAAAACTCAAAAGACATCAAAAAAAGATCTTGAAATAGGAAAACAACGTTATCAAGCAGTAATCTCTTTAAGAAAACAGTTAGGAAAAAATAAATGAGCGAGCAAGTTACTAAAGGACAAGATAACATCTTTGAAGATCTTGGTTTTGAACCTGAAGAAGCAGCTAATTTAAAGATTAGAGCCGATTTAATTTTAGATTTGCAGAAATATATTAAAAAACAAGAGTGGACACAGCAAGAAGCAGCAGAGTTTTTTAATGAAACTCAACCGCGAATTAGTAATTTAATGAATGGAGATATTGAGAGATTTAGTATTGATAAATTAGTACAAATGATAGTAAAAGCAGGAATGCAAATTAAAGTCAACGTGATTAATGTCCCTGTGTAAAATTATTTTGGTAATGCGATCGCTTCATCCAAAACTCTAATCTTTTCTTTACTAGACATCAAATGTAGAGTAGCTTCATTAGTCTGATAATCATCAAAGCTCATAACTACTAGTTTTCTCCCGTTAAATCTCGAAACCACAATAGAAATGCGATCATCTTCAACCTTAATTAAAAAAGCGATCGCATTCACGAGCCACACTACGACCTGCGTTAAATTCCCAAATTACTAAGCTTATTTAATTTGGAGATATCGGGGAAACATTACAACTTATAGTAATGTTAATCTTGTTACAATTAGCGCAATCATTATTTGTCCAGACGCATCTCTAGAAACAAACCAAAACTTAACCAGTTTCTCTCTGTCTGGATATTGCAAGACTTTGATTGAATTGAAAACAATTGTTAAAATTTCAGGCACATCAAGTGTAAATCCTAATCCTTTGTTTTTTGATTTTCTTGTAGATGAATTAAATGACAAAAAAATTGTAATTACACAGTTGTAATTATTATTGATTATTAAATCTTTGCAATATTCTGAATGCGCTTTATATAAAGCTCCATATCATGACGATTTATTATTTCTTTGATTTTAATATTTACAAACTTAAAAAACCATTTTAAAAACGAAATACTACTCAAATTATTACTAGTTGTTATGCCTTGCTCATTTAGGCAATATTCAATTGGGCAGTCTTCAAACCCCAGCCATCTAAACGGAACAGTTGGAACAATATCAAGTTCGTTATAGATATGATAAGGAGAAGGCAATTCTGCAACTGCATGAAAGTTGCCGTATCTTGGCATTCCAAATGTATAGCATGAATTAATTGAATAATCATGATAATGTCTGTATTTACCATAGAAA
>NZ_JBZNBU010000157.1:0-2718 GCF_058530065.1 Waterburya sp.
AAAAAAGTAATTAGTAATATTGGCCAATTACAAGTCAAGCTGGGAGGAGAAGCAAAAGCGATCGCGAGTAAATCGAAAAAGAAACAAGATGATAGCGGACAACTATCATTATTCGGAGATAATTTAGCAGTTAAAGTCAAACCAGAAACTCAGCCAGAAGAATTATTTACTCCTATCCTCAATACTCAAATTATCGATAGCGAAGCTAAATTAAAAGAATTAATTAGTACTTTAAAACAGCAAACAAATAAAGAAAAACCTGTAGCTTGGGATACGGAGACTAACTCTTTAGAAACCCACTTAGCAGAATTAGTTGGCATTGGTTGTTGTTGGGGTAATAAAGACGATGAAATTGCCTATATCCCGATCGGTCATAAGTTAGGAAAACAACTAGATAAAGAATTAGTTTTATCCAGTCTTAAACCAATTTTAGAAGACAGCAAATATCCTAAAGCTTTGCAAAATGCCAAATTCGATCGCCTAATTTTAAAGCATCAAGGAATTAAACTATCGGGAGTTGTCTTCGATACCATGTTGGCTAGCTACGTACTCAATCCCGAACTGACCCATAATTTAGGCGATTTATCCGAACGCTATGGGTTTAAAATTACGGCAAAAAGTTATAAAGATTTAGGTATTGCTAAAGGACAAACTATAGCCGATTTAGAAATTCCTGTGGTAGCCGACTATTGTGGTTTAGATTGTTATGCAACTTATTATTTAGTAGACAAGTTAAAAGTAGAATTAGCTAATTATCCCCAACTAGAAAAACTACTCTTAGAAGTCGAACAACCTTTAGAAGCAGTACTAGCAATAATGGAAGAAACGGGGATTAATTTAGATATTGAATATCTCCAAACATTTTCCCAACAACTAGATAAAGACTTACAAAAATTAGAACGAGATACCTATGAAGCAGCAGGAGAAGAATTTAACTTAGGTTCTCCCAAACAACTAAGTGTCATTCTCTTTGAAAAACTGGGCTTGGATGTCAAAAAATCTCGTAAAACTAAAACGGGATATTCTACCAACCAACAAGTATTAGAAAAACTCAAAGGCGACCATCCAGTAATCGATAATATGTTGGAATATCGCACCCTAGCCAAATTAAAATCTACCTATGTCGATGCTCTGCCAGCTTTGGTTAGAAAATCTACTCAAAGAATTCATACCGATTTTAATCAAACCGTAGTGGCTACAGGAAGACTATCTTCGTCTAATCCTAACTTACAAAATATTCCCATTCGTACTGAGTTTTCTCGTCAAATTCGACAGGCTTTTATTCCCCAATCAGGATGGTTATTAGTAGCTGCCGACTATTCCCAAATTGAATTAAGAATTTTGGCTCATTTAAGTCAAGAACCAGTTTTGCTAGATGCCTATCAAAATAGTAAAGACGTTCACCGAGTAACTGCCCAATTACTATTCGACAAAGAAGATATTACTGCCGAAGAAAGACGCTTGGGTAAGATCATTAACTTTGGGGTGATCTACGGTATGGGCGCGCAAAGATTTTCTAGGGAATCTGGATTTAAAACCGAGATCGGCAAACAGTTTATCGAAAAATATCGACAAAAATATGCCAAAGTATTCAACTACTTAGAAGGAGTTAAAAAACAGGCAATCTCTTTGGGTTATGTCGAAACAATTCTGGGCAGAAGACGTTATATTAACCTCATTAGCGACAGCCTCAAAGAACTAAAAGGCATCAATACAGATGCGATCGCTTTAGACAAACTAAAATACAGCTATATCGACGCTCAAACCCTCCGTGCAGCCGCCAATTCTCCCATTCAAGGTTCTAGTGCCGATATCATTAAAATAGCTATGATTAGACTGCAAAATATCCTGCAAGACTACCAAGCAAGATTGTTACTCCAAGTACACGACGAATTAGTCCTAGAAGTACCCCCAGAAGAATGGTCGGAATTGCAACCGATTATTAAATCCACTATGGAAAATGCCGTTGAATTATCTATTCCCTTAGCGGTAGATATTAATGCTGGTAAAAACTGGATGGAAGCAAAATAAATAAGATGCGTCCATCAGCCAAGCAGATATCTTAAAAACTCAAGCCCCGTGAGTTGTCCGCTTGGTTTCAAACTGGCTGCGGTATAATTAAAGTTCATCTGCATCTGATGCTTCAATTTTTTTGACTGATTTCATTCCATTTTTGCTACCAGCCAAATTACTAGCAACTTGGGCTACATCTACTCCCGTAGTTTGACGCAACTGTTCGATAAAAGAAGCAATTTGAGTTGCTTGATTGCCATCTTTCCCATCCACCACAGTCAAACTTTCCACTTCCACATCGGGTACTCCCGCAGCCATCATTTTCATTAGAGTTTCTAACTTTTGGAATAAGAAAATATCTTTCGCATTTGCTCCTGCCGCTTGCCAAGATTCTGCCAAACGTTGCGTACCTTCGGCTTGGGCTTTGCCATCCTCAATAATAGTCGCTGCATCCCCTTTAGCTTTGGCGATCGCTTGTTTGCATTGTGCTTCGGCAGGGGCGACGACATCTGCCTGTAGCTGTTGTTTGACCTGTTCGATCCGTTCGTTTTGTACTGCTACTTCGGCTTCGGCTTTGGCTATTTTGGTGACCACTTTAGCTTCGGCTTCGGCGATTAAAGCTTCTCTTTTAGTTATGGCATCGCGGATTCTTTTTTCGGCTTCGGCTTTGGCAATTTCGAGATCGCGACTAATTTGTCTGAGGGA
>NZ_JBZNBU010000158.1:0-3451 GCF_058530065.1 Waterburya sp.
AGAATACTGTGAAAAAGCGGTGCGACCCCAGCGAGGTTTCCTCGCTATGGGAACGCGCACCAAGACAAACTCCCGTCTTTACAATGCCCTGAATCAATGGATGAGTCAACCTGACGATTGGTCACATTTGCGTCATTTGAAAACCTGTATTTGGAAATTAATTCGTTCTGTGACCTTCTCCAGTAATCAAGATCCGACTCCTGCTATGGCATCACTTCAACAACATAAACAACGGTTTTATCAGTTGGAATTTCAAGTTCGGACTTATTCCTACAATATTTCCTAAAAGTTTTGTCAGTCAATCAGGATTGAAACTCAAGCCAAGATCGCCCGGCAACAGGCACAACAATTACAAGACAAACAAACCCAAGCCTATGCCGATGGTTATTTAGCTGGGATATATCTGCAAAGGGAAAACTTACCCCAGGCGTTAAAATTAACCAGACAAGCAATCTTAAATACAGAGAACATCACCTCAGAATCAATATATCTTTGGCAATGGCAACTAGGGCGTATATATCGGGCGCAAAACCAACCACAACTTTATAACTCTGCTTTTGACAGTTTACAGTCTTTACGAGCCAATTTACTCGCTACTAATCCTAGTAATCAATTCGCCTTTCGCGATCGCATTGAGCCTTTATACAGAGAAAGGGTAGCATTACTATCAGATAATAACCCCACTCAGGCAAACTTAATTGCAGCCCGCGATACCATCGAAGCTTTGCAACTAGCACAATTAAATAACTTTTTCCGCGAAGCCTGTATTGATGCTAAACCCCAGAAGATAGAAGAGATCGATCCAAATGCTGCGGTAATCTACTCTATTATCTTACGCGGTCGCCTGGCAATAATTCTCTCTCAGTCGGGACAACCTCTAAAATACTATCAAACCCCTATTAAACCTCAAAAAATCGATCGCGTCTTTACCGATTTTTATACTAACCTCAGTCCGTTTTTGGCAATCGTCGATCCCTTACAGCCCAACCAAACTCTATACAACTGGTTAATTCGTCCGTTGGAAAACCAATTGCAGCAAAACAATACTAATACTTTAGTCTTTATTCTCGACGGGGCATTAAGTAGCATTCCCATAGCTGCATTACACGATGGCAAACAATACCTCGTGGAAAAATACAATCTGGCACTTACTCCTGGCTTACAACTACTTGTGCCTTCCTTTAATCCCGAAAACATTCAAACCATTGCAGGCGGATTAACTACTTCCCGTCAGGGCTTTGAATCTTTACCCAACGTCGAAACCGAAGTAGCCCAGATTGCCTCTTTAGTCCCTGCCAAAATACTATTAGATCGAGAATTTACTAGGGAAAATTTGCGCTCGCAAATCAATGCCCAACCCTATCCCATAGTCCATTTAGCTACTCACGGACAGTTTTCTTCTCGCGCCGAAGATACCTTTTTACTTACCTGGGGCGATCGCATCAACGTCAAAGATCTCCATTTGCTGCTACAAGACAGAAGCTTTACCCAGGATACACCTATTGAAATACTTATCTTGAGTGCTTGTCAAACCGCTACGGGAGATAAACAAGCAGCCTTGGGTTTGGCGGGGGTAGCAGTGCGATCGGGTGCGCGAAGTACCGTTGCTACTCTTTGGTCGATTCAAGATGATTCTACTGCTTTATTGATGAGCGAATTTTATCGGGCTTTAACTACATCGAAAACTAAGGCAGAGGCGTTACGACAGGCACAATTAAAGTTATTACACAATCCTCAATACGAACATCCCTTTTATTGGTCGGCTTTCGTTCTAGTGGGTAATTGGCTTTAGATAGGGCTTGCTGAATAAGTCAAAATCAATTAAATATAAGCGTTTCAAGACTTTTTATTCAAGTAAAGTGCAAAGTTTTTTGATAAACAAGGTTATTTTTCTTGCACTTAACAAAATAAAATGTACTAGCTTGTTAAAAGCTAATAGCTGAAAGCTGATAGCTAATAGCTTTACAACAGATATCCTCTCAAATCTTAATTTTTCAGCAAGCCCTAGATATTTAGCATTTAGCACTAAACACTGAGTATTTACTTTAGCAGGGAATTATCTGCGATAAATGTAAACACTATTTAAAAATTAAAGCGATAATTTTGTCATCTAACCAAGAAAGCACTCAATATGAAAGATAATTACCATAAATACTAAAAAAAATTATTAATTTAAGTATTTTCACTAGCCATTTAGAGTTTTTACGGTTATAAAGTTTTTAATTTTGTACAGCAGGTAGAAGATCTATAGCTAGTAGAGCTACCAACACCGAAATACCGAAATAACAGAACATAATAGACACCCTGCTGAAAAAAGAAACTACGACATTAATTCATCCATTGTCTCAATATGATTTCACTAACGAACTTACCAGACATCGCAATTGCTAATGCTGTAGAAATTAAACAAATGCAATTATTAATTATGAATGCTATTGACGATTTAGAAAAAGTTGCACGGGCTAGTGACTTAACTAATATTATTTGGGATATCAATACTCAAGGTAATAAAACTGAGAGAGACTGGAGGAAAACCGAAGTTTTGCTGGAATCTTACGAAAACACTAGAGACAAATCTCTAGAATCTGCTTTGTCAAACTTAAGAGAATTGAATGAAATTATGAATGTTTCGGAACTTTCAAGCTTAATTTCATCAGAAGAAACAGATCGGACTTAAGTTTAATGTGGGGTGGGCAATGCCCACTCTACAGTTACCGACTCAAACTTTATACTGTTGCAGTATACGTCTGATGTGAATTAAATTTTAGCAATCGGAAAACAGGTTTATCCTCAATTACGATTCTTGGGTAATAATAAATTCAACAACACGCCGATAATACTCGATAGCCCAATTCCTTCGAGGGCAAATACGCCAGCCTTGAGACTCATTCCCCCTACTCCTAAGATTAAGATCGAACCGACGATCGCAATGTTGCGCGGTTGCAGTAAGTCATCTCCTGACTGTACTAAACTATTCATCCCCACAATTACCACCGTACCGAACAAAATAATCAAGATACCGCCCATCACGGGAACGGGAACGGTTTGCAACATTGCACCTAATTTTCCTACAAAAGAAAGTAATACGGCAAAAATAGCTGCCCAGGTCATGATTCCTGGGTTAGATATTTTCGTAAGTGCTACTGCTCCCGTTACCTCAGAATAAGTAGTATTTGGAGGACCTCCCAAAAAAGCTGCTAGGCTGGTAGCAATACCGTCGCCTAACTCTCTTCTGTCACTCTAGGCATAAGAGCAGTAAAACTCATCCCAACAATAGACCAAATATCTTAAGCAATCAAACCCATTTATTGGGTCTTGCACGCTTTTGGTGATCCAAGAATCAGGCGATCGCTACTGGCTAAAATGTCAATAAAAGAAGATTTTGTGAGTAAATAGAATGAGAGCTAAAAAAGCGGTTATTTATGTCAGAAAACCAGCCTCTAAACAATTA
>NZ_JBZNBU010000159.1:0-3286 GCF_058530065.1 Waterburya sp.
CCAGCGCTTCGGAAATCTTCGGCAGTCGCGGGCAGCAGAAAGGTTTAATCGCCACCGAAATTGCGGCGCTGCTGGCTTCTTCCGCCATCAATAACAATGACAAAGTAGGGTTGATCGGCGTAAATGGTTCTGGTAAGTCTACTCTACTAAAAATGATCGCAGGTAGCGAACCCACAGATGGCGGACAACGTTTGGTAAAAAGTGGCGCGAGGATTATTTATTTACCCCAACAGCCAGAAATCGATGAAGAACGCACTGTCATCGATCAGGTATTTGCCGATAGTGGCGAACAAATGAACTTGGTAAGAGAATATGAAGATTTATCTCATAAAATAGCTCATGCAACAGGAGATGATTTAAATGCTTTGATGTCTCGCTTGGCTAAAGTAACGGAGAAAATGGAGTCGGTTGGCGCGTGGGAGTTAGAAACTAAGGCAAAGATAATCTTGAGCAAGCTAGGTATTGAAGACTTTGACGCTAAAGTTGGCAGTCTTTCTGGAGGATATCGCAAGCGAATTGCTCTTGCTGCTGCCTTACTTAATGAACCCGATCTACTGCTGATGGATGAGCCGACAAACCATCTCGATGCCGAGTCAGTAGAATGGTTGCAAGAATACCTCGATCGCTTTGGCGGTGCTATTTTATTAATTACTCACGATCGCTATTTTTTGGATCGGGTAACAAATCGGATCGTTGAAATAGATCGCGCCGATCTTTATACCTATGGAGGTAATTATTCTTATTATCTAGAAAAAAAAGCCCAACAAGAAGAATCTGTCGCCAGCACTCAACGCAAACATCAAGGGGTATTAAGACGGGAATTAGAATGGCTCAAACGAGGGCCAAAAGCTCGCAGTACCAAGCAAAAAGCCCGTATCGATCGCATCAGTCAAATGCAGGATAAGGAGTTCAAACAGGCTCAGGGAAAGGTGGATATCGATACTCCAGGCAGACGGATCGGCAAAAAGGTAATCGAACTAGACCATATATCTAAAGCCTATCAAAACCGCACCCTAATCAAAGATTTTAGCTACAAATTTACACGGAGCGATCGCATTGGCATTATTGGTGGGAATGGCGCGGGTAAGTCTACCCTAATGAATATTATTACAGGTAGAATCGAACCCGACGCAGGCAAAGTTGAAATCGGTCAAACTATCCACATCGGTTATTTCGATCAGCATTCCGATAATATACTCGACGCATTAAATCAAGAACAAAGAGTCATTGAATATATTAAAGAAGTAGCGGAAATTGTCACTACGGCTAACGGCGACAAGATTACCGCTTCTCAAATGTTAGAGAAGTTTCTCTTTACTCCCAACCAGCAATATTCGCCGATCAATAAACTATCTGGAGGAGAAAAGCGTCGTTTATTTCTGTTGCAAGTCTTGATGTCTGCGCCCAATGTTTTGATTCTCGACGAGCCAACAAACGATCTTGACGTACAAACTCTAGCGATTTTGGAAGACTATCTGGAAAACTTCAATGGTTGCGTTATCGTAGTTTCTCACGATCGCTATTTTCTCGATCGCACTGTCGAATTTATCTTTGCCATCGAGCCAGAAGGCAAGGTACGTAAATATCCTGGTAACTATTCTGTTTATTTGGAACACAAAAAGAAAGCCGAACGAGCAGCCAAACAAGAGCAAGTTGACCACAAACCCAAACCAAGCAAAGCTAAAACTAATAACTCTAATAAAACTAACGACAAAAAAAATAAACCCCTGTCTAACTTTGAACTGAGGGAATATAATAAGCTAGAAGAAAAAATAGCCCAATTAGAAGCAAAAAAAGAAAAGCTAGAAAACGAGCTAACCGTTAACTGTAGTGATTTTAATTTAGTCCAAGAATTATCGACTAAATTAGCTACTCTCAACGATGAAATTGATTCCGCTACTGAAAAATGGATGGAGTTAGCAGAAAGAGAAATGTAATAAAGGGCTGCGCCCTAGTTATTAGTTATTAGTTATTAGTTATTAGTTATTAGTCGTTCAATGCGGGCGGTCAGCATTGCGGGGAAACCCCGCAATTACGCCCTTAAAACATAGTCTTTAACTATGCCTGAACGTAAACACAGTAAGACTGTAGGATCTTACACCCAATTGTTTTTATTACTAAATTTAATTCTTTAACTAAAAACTTAAGATAAATAAATTTGACAGTAAAGCTTTATGTTGAATGCGATCGCTAATCGTCGCCGTATTTTAATCTTTATTTCCCTACTAATTATCGTTTCTTTGGGGCTATATTCTAAAACCCATACGGGTATCGCCCAAGATTGGGTGCGAGATTATTCGGGAGATATATTGTATGAGATTTTATGGTGTCTGATTATTTTGTGGTTTATACCTGCTAGCAAAGATGCGATCGCTATAAAAAACACTACTGCTAAAATCGCCTTAGGGGTATTTGTTGTTACCTGTGCCATTGAAGTTAGTCAGCTTTGGTTTCATTTAGTACCACAAGTATTGCGATCGCACATTCTTTGGAAGTTAATTTTAGGTGCTGGCTTTGATTGGTGGGATTTTCCCCATTATGCTTTAGGTTCGCTAATTGGTTGGTGCTGGATTTACAAAATTGCCATCATCAATAACAGTTAGGACAGTTATTTGGATGAAAAGATTTCAGCCAGATCGACAAATTTAAAATTAGGTTTTGGTTGATTGACTCCATCTTGCACGACTAATAAACCATGAGGATAGGATTTCCCCAAAGAAATATTAGTAATATCCAAACCATCGGTTTTCTTGACTCCTGCGATCGCAAAACTACCCCAATAGGAATTATTATCGAGCAGATCGTAAACGGCAAAAGTACTATCTCCTTGACTAGAAGCAATTAAATATTTTTCTCCATCATTGCCATAATAAATAGTCAAACCTTCGATATCCGCAACCAAAGGAGAATCAGACTGGTAATCTGTAACGCGATCGACAATGGTTAAATTTAGATCTTGAGTAGGATCGGCATTCATTTGCCAAATCCCGAAATCTTCTTGGGCTAAATAAAGTATTCCCGTTTCTCTGTCTACTACCATTCCTTCGATAAATGCCTTTTCTCGTTTTACACCGTCAGGAATAGGTAATTCCAAAATACGAATTAACTTAGCCTCCACTTCCAAAGCATCTGCTGCGCCAAATCTTGGTTGCAATTCTAGTTGAGCGATTTTATTGTCGTCAGATTGAGAGACAAAGACATAAGCCTTACCATCTTCAGCATTAGTATAGGCAGTCAAACCATAGGCAGTAGCTTCCTCATCGTCTACCCCAAAGATCGATTTAGG
>NZ_JBZNBU010000160.1:0-5002 GCF_058530065.1 Waterburya sp.
ATTCGTAATCTAAGCTAGAAGTTGCTTCGTCAAAAATTAAAATATCTGGATCGACAACTAACGCCCTAGCAATACCCAAACGTTGTTTTTGTCCTCCTGAAAGTCTGACACCACGCTCTCCCACCACAGTTAGATAACCTTTGGGCAGTTCGTGAATAAATTCGTCTACTCTAGCAATTTGACAAGCTTCTTTCACTTTTTCTCTGGCTACATTTGGGTTGCCATAGGTGAGGTTATCCCAGACTGTGCCGTTAAAAATATCCACATCTTGATGGACGATTGCCAAACGACGGCGGTAACGGGCAGTATCTAAAGTATTGATGTTTTCTCCATCGACGGTAATTGCTCCTTGTTGGGGTTCAAAATAGCGGAATAGAAGTTTGACTAAAGTAGATTTTCCCGAACCAGAACGACCTACTAGAGCTACAGTTTGATAGGGTTCTACTAGTAGATTGATATCTTGTAAGATCGGGCGATCGCAGTCGTAACCGAAGCTAAGATTTTGGAATTCTAGTTTGCCCGTAAATTTGTAAGGATTATCATCTATTCCTTCTAGATTTAAGCTAGCAGCATCTGCCCCCGATTCTAGCTGCATAAAGTCGTGCAATCTTCTCATGGAAGCATAGCGACGGGCAAATATTTCTGCTAATTGACTGATGGGTTCTAGTTCCGCATAAGCCATGCTAGAAATGGTTAGGGTGGTGATGAAATGTCCTAGAGTAATGTTGCCTCGAACTGTAGAAATTAAAGTAAACAACAGTACCAGAAAGACGCAGGTTTGAATCACAGTACGCGACCAAGTAATTAGATTTACATAGCCTTTGTGGATGCGATAGGTAACGTATCGATACTCGCGATCGAATCTGCGTTGTTGCCGTTGATATTCGCGATCTTCAGCCGCAAAAGATTTAACGGTTTTGATATTAGTAATAATCTCTGAAGTACGGCTTTCGGTGTTTTCCTGGTGCTTTTCCAGTAACTCTTCTTTGGCAATTAAGATTTTGAGATGTTTGAGACTGTAACCCAAAATTAAAATAAAGGAAATCAGAAAAGCGATCGCAATAGGTGGTTCGATCAAAAGAATCATCGCAAAAATACCCAAAATCCTGGCTAGCTTGGGAATTAATTGCCCAGCAATATCGGGATAAGTCCAGGTGTGATTCTCGATACCTCTAGCGATTCTACCTGCAATGCGCCCAGGATTATTTTCGTCATAATAACCCAAGGGAAGGGTCAAAATTTTGGCAACGATCTTACTAAAATGATCTCTTCTGGCTTCTAAAGCGATCGCCCAATGATACCAAACCCCAATCCAAGGCTGAATCGGCGATCGCACTACAGTAACGATAAACACTATTCCCAGCAAGACTCCCAAGGATAACCATTTACCTTCAGGAAAGTTACCGATATTGCCAACTGCATTAATTAAAAGATTCAACCAACCATCTAAAGGCTGATTGGATAATACATTGAGAATCTGACCGATACAGTAGGGAACTACCAGATCGATAATTTCAAACAGACAGGAAGCAGCGATACTAAAAATAGCGATCGCTTTATATTTGCGAAAGTAACCAACAACGTCACGAAAAGAAGCCATTTCTTTGAGTAATGAGTGAGAAGTAAAAAGTAATGAGTAATAGCTACGCCTTATCCTGATATGGGAAGTAAAGATAAGGAAGCCACCCTAATGATTTAAAGAGCGATCGTCGCTCAACAGCGATTATGGTTAAATGCTCAATGATTCTTTAGCCTTAAAACAGAAAAACTGCTTAGATATATAGATATGCTTAAATCGGCTAATTAAAATAATCTCATCAGTCAAAAATTTATAATGTCTTCTAACTCCACTATAACTATTCCTAACTTACATCGCTTAGTTCTTGATAATGGTATTACTTTAATTGTTGTCGAAAACCAAGCAGCAGACATCATTTCAGGTCGTTTTTTCTTTAAGGGTGCGGGGACAATTATCGAGAAAAGAGAACAAGCAGGATTGACTCATTTAGTTTCGGCGGTAATTACCAAAGGAACGGAAAAACTATCTGCATTAGAAATTGCCGAAAAAATTGAATCGATTGGTGCGGGGTTGGGTGCGGATGCTTCTACGGATTATTTTGCTCTTAGCCTAAAGACTGTCTCGGCTGATTTTCCTGAAATATTAGAGCTTTTAGGAGCAATAATGCGATCGCCTACTTTTCCCGAAGCTGAAGTGGAATTAGAACGCAAACTAACTTTACAAGGAATTAAATCTCAAAAAGAACAGCCCTTTAATGTGGCTTTCAATCAACTGCGCCAGCAGATGTATCCCCAGCATCCTTACGGAGTTTCAGTTTTGGGTACAGAAACTAGCGTCGCTGAGTTGAGTCGAGAAGATCTGCAACAATACCATCAAACTTATTTTCGCCCAGACAATTTAGTAATCAGCTTATCTGGGCGCATTACCAAAGAACAAGCAGTTAAATTTATTAATGATGTTTTTGGCGATTGGCAAAATCCCCATTCTCCCCTACCCACTTCTAACCTAGTTTCTCCGACGGTTAATCCTTCCGAAGCCACGATTATCCAAGATACGCAGCAATCTATCGTCATGTTGGGTTACTTGGGTACAAAAGTAGATAGTCCAGACTATGCCGTCTTAAAATTAATTAGTACTTATCTAGGCAATGGACTTTCCAGCCGTTTATTTGTCGAATTGCGCGAAAAAAGAGGACTTGCTTACGATGTCTCGGCATTTTTCCCCACTCGTCTCGATAACGCACCTTTTGTCACTTATATGGGAACAGCACCTACCAATACCGAAATTGCGATCGAAGGTTTGAGTTCGGAAGTAAAACGTCTTACAGAAACAACTTTAAGCGAAGAAGAAATACAAGGAGCAAAAAACAAATTTTTGGGACAATATGCTCTTGGCAAACAAACTAACGGGGAAATTGCCCAAACCTATGGTTGGTATGAAACTTTAGGCTTAGGGTTGGAATTCGATCGCCATTTTCAAGCTGCTATTCCTCCCATTACCTCAGAACTTATTCAAGAGGTAGCCAATCGTTATTTAAGCAAGCCCTATCTTTCTCTAGTCAAACCAGAAGTGTAAGTAGCAGCCTAAGTTGCTTCAATCTTTAAATTTTTTGTCCTTGTATCTTAAAAAAAAATCATGTTAAATTTGGTGGCATATATAACTAAGATCTTAAGATCCATTTAGCTTTAACAACCCCAAGTCCAATCGAATATGTTAATTTCCATTTGTGTAATTACCTTTAAACGTCCAGAAGGCTTAAAACGTCTATTAGAAGCTCTGAATAAATTAACATTTCAAGAGATAGAACGTCCTGAAATTGAAGTAATTGTTGTAGACAACGATACTTGTGGGGTAGCAATTCGAGTCTGCGAAGAAATAAATTCAGATTTTCAATGGTCGCTTAAAACAGACGTACAGCCTCAAAGAGGAATTACTTATGCCCGCAATAAATCTGTTAGTTTGGCAGATAAAAAAGCTGATTTTATTGCAATTCTTGATGATGATGAAGTACCCGAACCATCTTGGTTAGAAAAATTACTTTTAGTGCAGCAAAAATACGAGGCAGATGTAGTTACAGGGCCAGTTTTACCTCATTTTCAAGCATCGAATGTTCCTAATTGGGTAACTAAAGGACAATTTTTTGATACTCCTCGATTCCAGACGGGAGAAGAACGTCACGTTGCTTTTACTAATAACGTAATGGTCAAAGGTGAAATCGTTCGCCAGTACGACCGCCTATTTGACGATCGCTTTGCCATTACAGGAGGAGAAGATTCCTATCTGTTCTTAAATCTCAGTAAGACAGGTTATAAAATTATTTGGGCTGATGAAGCGATTGTTTATGATTGGGTTCCCCCTTCGAGAACCAACCTTAAATGGATTTTAGCTAGAGGATATCGTACTTGGGGTACTCACAGCCTAATTGAAAAAGAATTATATCCTTCTATTGAGGTGCAGTTACTGAGAATGCTTAAAGGCATCGCTCTAATTCTGATGGGAATTTTAAAGCTAATTCCCGCATCAATTCAAGGGAAAAGCGCGATCGTTGACGCTTTACTGCATATATATCGCGGTGCTGGTACTTTTGCTGGTTTGCTAGGAATAAATTATCAAGAATATAAAAACGTCCATACCGATTTGGGTATTAGTAAACCATAGTTTTAAGTCACAGTTAAAAATCAGGAAAAAACTTGAAGAATTTGTAGCAAGAAAGCAATAAAACTATACATTCTTTTAGAATCTTAAGGCAAAGTTGTAGATTGCTATTGTAAATATTTTTATTTTTATGTCCGATCCTGGTTTAAAAAAGCTATTGCATCGTTTGTCCAAAAATCTAACAGAAGATCGGTTAGTTAGCAGTGTAACTGATAGTGTTAGAAAGCAACTTGGTGTCGATCGCGTAGTTTTATATTATTTTTATCGTCAATGGGAAGGAAGAGTAACTTTTGAATCTTTGAGTAGCAGTCGTTATTCTATCTTTGGTTCTACAGGGCCAGATGAATGCTTCAATGGAGAATACGCTGAACTATATCTTCAAGGAAGAGTTCGGGCAATTTCTAATATTTCTACTGCCTCAATTGCTGAATGCCATCGCGATTTTTTGCAGGATCTGGAAGTGAAGGCGAATTTAGTCGTTCCCATACTAACTAAAGTAGGACTGTGGGGATTACTCGTCGCCCATCATTGTCAAAGTTCCTTTGATTGGTCTGACGAAAATATTCAAGTTATGCAAGCAGGGGCAAAACAACTGGCTGAAGCCAGAAGTATTCAGGAGATGTAGTGGTTCTAATTGTTGTATTAAGAAACGATCGCCTGAATAACAAGCGATCGCTTTTTATTTAAACCTGGAATAAAGTAAAGAAATTACTTAAAAACCATCAACTTCAATACCAGGTAAAGCATCCAACTGAGCATCAGAGAGAGGATTGCCACCAAAATCATCGTACTGTTGAATCAATGCCGAAGCAAAAGGCGCATTATAAC
>NZ_JBZNBU010000161.1:0-4506 GCF_058530065.1 Waterburya sp.
ACAAGTTAAGAAACTTACCTATTAGTCAACTACTATATATGGTGCTTAATTTATTTTTAAACCCTATATGTAGTTTGAGTTAAATCTAGAATTGCCCTCGCGCTCCTGCAATAATTCAAGGTCATAACCATCCCAATTACTCATTACTTATTACTTATTACTTATTACTTATTACTTGAAAGCGTTTGACTTTAAACACAAAGCGTTAAGTTGTCACCAATGCCCTAACCCCTAAACCCAATCTCAACTATCCAATTAATTTTGCACAACTACTTATTACCTGCATTATCTTATGCCAATCTTTTGAGCTTCAGATAGAAAATAGTTTAATCCTTGACTATTTTCTAATCCTACTGCTCTTGCTATCTTCGGTATAGTCATAAAAGAGGGATAACTCCGAACTCCGAACCACTACAACAAAATCGCTAACTGATAGGGTTCTAGAATTAATTCTTTGACCGCAGAAACCGTTTTTCCCGAAACCAGATCCGTCAGAATCTTACGCATTCCTAACCATCTTAATTGTTTGCCTGCAATTGTCTCTTGGCGATCGCTAAAGTTTGCTAAGACTAAAACGTTTTGCCCTTGATGGTGGCGAAAATAACCAAAAATGCGATCGCTACCAGTGTCGATAAATTCAGTTTTAGCACGGCTGAAGGCGCGGTTGTGTTGGCGAATCTGGATTAGTTTAAGCAAGCCGAGGTAAATTCGTCCTGGGATGCTAGTGCTATCTTTGCGTTGTTCTGCCAGTTGCCAATTAAAAGCCGAACGATGAACCCAACGGCTATCTCCAGCTTTCTCTGGAGACTCAACATAGGTATAGTCATTTAAAGTCCCCAGTTCGTCTCCTAAATAAATAAGGGGAATACCACCAATCGTGAGAATGATTCCGTGTAGTAGTAGGATGCGTTTAATTGCTAAATCGATCTTGTCAGGATCTTGGTTGTCCTCGATCTTGTCCAGACCACAGAGAGATGCTGTAGTACCAACGATGCGGGCTTCTCCATCGGGCTTTTCTTGAAACGTTAAACCATGGGCAAAACTACCTTCAAAGCGATCGGTATAGAATTCTGTCAAAAATCGACGGTGTTTATCGGGGTCGATCGCTAAATCCTGCATATCTTCATTGGAAATTCCCCAGCCAATATCATCGTGACAGCGAATATAGTTGACCCACGCACACCCTTCTGGGAGAGCAAATCTTTTGTTTATTCCATGACGCAGTAGCCGAACATCTCTAACCGCTAGAGTATTCCAAAGTAGTGCCATCAACTGAGGATTGTATGATAGAGGGCATTCTTCTTTGCTGATGTAGCGCACTACCTCATCGGGATGGACGATTGCCTCAGACTTGAACGCCATAGCAGGGGCAGCAATTTGAACTACGGCATTAAATGCTTGTATCAATAGATGTGCTTCGGGTAAATTCTCGCAGCTAGTTCCCAACTTTTTCCATAAAAACGCCACTGCATCTAGCCGTAAGACTTCTACGCCCACGTTAGCTAGAAACAGCATTTCTTCTGCCATACGCGCAAACACCATCGGGTTTTCGTAGTTCAAATCCCATTGATAGTTACAAAAGGTAGTCCAAACCCAGCGACGAATTTGGTTGCGGTAGGTAAAACAACCTGGATGTTCGTCGGGAAATACGGAATTAACGGTTTCTTCAAAAGCATCGGGCTGTTGGCGGTCTGGGTACATTCGATAATATTCTTGATAATCGAGATCGCCTGATAATGCTCGTTGCGCCCACTCGTGTTCGTCGGAGGTATGATTAAACACAAAATCTATGACCAAGCTAATACCATGCTGCCTCAATTCGGTAGCTAGTTGGGTCAATTCCTCCATCGTTCCTAAAGCAGATTTAACTTCACGATAGCTGCTGATGGCGTAACCGCCGTCATTGTCGCCGTCGGGAGTTTTAAACAAAGGCATTAAGTGTAGATAAGTAATGCCCAACTCCTTGAGATAGCTCAGGCGATCGCGCAATCCTGGTAAATCACCCGCAAATAAATCCACATAGCACATTGCCCCTACCATACGATGGGACTGATACCAGTGAGGATCTGCCTGGCGCATCACGTCTAAAGCTTTAAGATCGTCGGATCTAGCTAGCCACATCTTAGTCGCGATCGCGAGAATATTTTCTAGATGATAAAAGAAGTCGTACTGATTGCCATAAAGTTGATACAGCAAACGAAATAAACGAGAAAAATGAGTTTCAATCCTCTTTGTGTATTCTTGCCATGCTTCAGGTTCGACGCGCTCGGCAAATCGTTCTGATAATCTCGGCAGCAAACGGGATAAAGAAGTAGTAATTTGTCTTTGTTGGGAATCAGCCCGATCCATCTTCTCAAAAGCTAAGTAGTAATTTAATCAGCCCAGTAGTAAAGAAATCTTAGTTTGCCGTTATCTAGTTTGAATTCTTTAATTTTGATATTATCTCGCCTAGTGAAACTTTTTTCCTCCCTTCTTCATAAATTCCTCAAACTGTGAACGTAATTTGAAAATAGACAGATATTTTGTACCTTTAATTGAATCGAGCAATTTGTCTGTCATCGTTTTTGCTTTGAGAGAAAATGAAATGAGCAATTCTGAATTTAAAGCATTTTCTAGTGGCGAGCGCAATTTACCAAACTATACTCAAGGCGCGCCAGTCAAAATTATTAAAGGTTCTTTAAAAGGTTGTAGGGGCAAAATATCAGGTTGCACCAGCGATGGCGTTTATTTTGTTTCAAGAGACAAATGTGACGTAGAAGCCGATCGCATATTCAGTCCCATAGGTCTTTTTTTACCAGAAGAGTTTGAGCTAATCGATCGCTAGATAAATCCAGGTAAATAAATAGCGATCGCTCCTAGAATTCCTGCCCCTAACAAATAGTAAATTAGGGGTAACAGAACCCGACGAATCAATAGCCCTTCGCAACCTACCAAACCCACCGTCGCCGAGGCAGCGACGATATTAGAGACGCAAATCATATTCCCCGCAGCAGCCCCGATTCCTTGTAATGCAGTAACAATCACCCCCGAAACTCCAATTTTCGCAGCTACGCCAAACTGAAACAGCGAAAACATCATGTTGCTAACGGTGGCACTACCCGCAATAAAAGAACCGATCGCGCCGACTACAGGGGCAAACAAGGGATAGCTATTACCAGTCAAACTAGACATTCCATCTGCTAGGGTAACGGGCATACTATCAAACCCTGATAGATTAAAGCCAGAATTTATAAACACCCTCGCCATCGGTACGGCAGCAGCCAAAACTAACGCCGTTCCCAACAAAGTCGAGGCAGCTTCTTGAGTTGCTTTTATTACATCCCTACGACTCATGCGGTGG
Organism: Waterburya sp.; assembly: GCF_058530065.1. Taxonomy (NCBI): domain Bacteria; kingdom Bacillati; phylum Cyanobacteriota; class Cyanophyceae; order Pleurocapsales; family Pleurocapsaceae; genus Waterburya; species Waterburya sp. The sequence goes on from NZ_JBZNBU010000161.1 coordinate 3,341, forward strand.
AAGAAGTAAGTTAAGATTGCCACCACAATAAAGATCGTTCCTGGCAGATAAAAAGGTTGCGAACTAATGCTAATTTCCGTCCCCCAAACATTGGGAAGATTGAGATTAGGGGTTCTTAAAATCTGTTGGATGGGCAACCAAGACAATCTCGATAGCATCAGCAACAATCCCACTAAAACATAGGGAATCCAGGCTTGAGTTAAAGTTAACTTTCGGTCTTTACGGTCGTTGTTTATCGTAGCTTTTAGGCTGCCAGACCATTCATCCGCCCACGTCTTTGCAGGGGGAAAGTCCCAGATGTGTTGGGGAGTTAAGAACTCTTTCTGCGCTGCGGGAACGACGATCGCTAAACCCACTAAGCCACCAATCAAAGAGGGAAATTCTGCGCCGAGAACAATCGCCGTCAAACAAGAAGGAACGGTAAAAGCCAATCCAGCAAACAGGGCAAACCACCCTACTTCCAATCCTTCCCACCATGATTTGCGCCGTCCAAAATAGCGAGTCAAAACACAGACCATAAATAAGGGAATCAAAGTACCGATGATGCTGTTGAGTACGCCAACTCTGATTACTATCAGTCTGAAATATTCTGCATAGCTATAAGACTGCTGGGCAAGATAATCGGTTACTACAACCGCACCCTCCAAACCAGTATTAATTCCCAAGGAAACAGGAATACCTACCGCACCAAACACCACTGCGGTACTGTTAGCAATCAAGGCGATCGTCACCGCAGCCAGGGCAGGAAAGCCCAAAGCGACTAACAACGGACTGCAAACCGCAGCAGGAGTACCAAAACCTGAAGCACCTTCTAAAAATCCGCCAAATAACCAAACGATGATAATTGCCTGAATGCGCCTGTCGGGAGAAATAGCTAATAAACCCCGACGAATAGTAGCGATCGCCCCCGACTCTCTTAAAATATTCAGCAATAAAATCGCGCCAAAGATGATATAAAGAATCTCTGTTGCCATCACCAAACCTTGAATGGTGGAAGCAGCAACTACCTTTAAGGGAACTTGCCAAACGAGTAAAGCGATCGCCGATGTCACCAGATACGCGATCGGCATCGCTTGTTTTGCCGATTTTTTAGCAATAACTAATAACAGAAAAACCGTAGCAATGGGAGCTAATGCCAGCAAACAATAAACTGCTAATTCCATCGA
>NZ_JBZNBU010000162.1:0-7416 GCF_058530065.1 Waterburya sp.
TTAAGTAATAGGTAATAGGTAATAGGTAATAAGTTTTTTGAAGGTATTTTTAATTAATTGTTTGGTTAAATATTGGGTAAAAGGTTCGATCGCATTGGCAGGGTAAACTACAATCGCTCGGTATAAATTGAAAGCTGCTAGCTTGATGCCCTTGAAATTATTAAGTTGATATTTAATATATTGTTGTGCTAAATATTTATAAATCCAGCCCATACTTTGTTTTTTAAGGTATTGTAGTTCTTTGGGAGCAATAGTAAAAGCTCGTTCGATAACTATTTTGAGATAATGTTCCATTAATTCGATATTAGCTGTCATGGAACTATTTGATTGTTGATAAATTATTTGTACTTTAGGGACTAAGACAAAATGGTATTTGGCAGCAATACGCAAATAAAAATCCCAGTCTTCTACGGCTTTTAGTTCGGGATCGAAATAGCCAATTTCTTTCACTATAGAAGTTTTGATTAAAGCATTAGAACCGTTATGCAAAAAGTTTTTTAATAGTAGATCTTGGTAAATATCTCCCGTAAAATATCCCGAAGTATCGGCATAAGATCGAGCTTCATTGTCATATTTGAAATAAACCCAACTATAGGCTAAAGCAGCTTGAGAATATTTTTCTAGAGCTAGTAACTGTGATTCTAATTTATCTACCTTCCAGCGATCGTCTGCATCTAAAAAAGAAATATAATCCCCTGTTGCTAAATCTATACCGCGATTTCTAGCCGTAGATAAACCACCATTTTGATAAGAATATATTCTTACTCTGCTATCTTGAATAGTTGCTAATACTTCTAAAGTGCGATCGCTCGATCCGTCATTAATAATAATAATTTCTAAATCTTGGTAGGTTTGCTGCAACACAGATTCAACAGTAGTTAAAATAGTTTTCTCGGCATTATAGGCAGGAATGATGACGGAAATAGTAGGCATGGGAGTAATGAGTAATGAGTAATTAATGATTAATAGTTGGTTTGTAGTAGTGAAATAGATAAGATAGTTTTTCAGTTAGTTGGTAGCCAAAAAGTTGATGAATAGTTTGATAAATTTTGCTTTTATTTTCGGTAAATAAATCGGAATTTAGCTGCTGCACTTTATCTAAAGCATGGGAATACAATTGGTAGTTAATTTCACGACGATCGCTTTTTTGATGTTGAGTATTATTGCCTTTTAAACTATAAATATATTCTTTACCCATATCTAAATAGGATCTCGCTAAAGCTTGCTGATATTCCCTAGATAATAAACCTTTTGCTCTTAATTCTTTTTCTACTTTTTCCATTACCAAACAATGTGCTTGAAACCAGCGCAACTTAGAAGCAGTAGAAACACTTTCTCCATTGTGCATTCGATAGATAGCATCGCAACCCGATTGATAGTTGCATTTCGCACCAGCCAACATCAAAGAAAACAGATAATCTCGATCTTGTGCTGCGGGGAGACTTTCATCCCAACTAACCCGATCTAAGATCGAGCGTTTGAATAACATCGGTGCTAAATTAGACCAGCGATCGTTTGCTAATAAAGACCATAAAAAATCTGACTTGTCGCCACATACTCTAATCTCATCTAACATTACTTCCCCGTTAGCTAAATGATGTTGATAACGCCAGTCACCATAAACAAAATCCACCTCTCGATCTTGTAGATATTCAATCTGCTTGGCAATTTTATCGGGAAGCAAATAATCATCAGCATCTAAATATTGAATATAATCCCCCGTAGCCAAAGATAAACCCATATTTCTCGCTTTATTTGCTCCTCTATTCTCGGTAGCGCGATAAATCAGCTGATTTCCATAACTTTTTATTACCTCCAAACTGCGATCGCTCGATCCGTCGTCAATAACAATAATCTCTAAGTTAGTATGAGTTTGCGCCAAAACACTATCGATTGCTTCTGCGATCCAATCTTGAGCGTTATAACAAGGAATAATTATCGAACATTTATACATTGAACATTTATCATTGAGCATTGAACATTGAACATTTATTAGTTGTTAGTCACCTAGTCACCCAGTCACCTAGTCACCCAGTCTCCCAGTATGCTTGTCTGTAAGATAGCGGTTAAATTTTTTATCCCAGCGAGTTAGAAGATTTTCTAAGCGATAGCGCATTTTGCCAAAGGTAAATTTAGTTATAGCAATGGCTAGGGGTTGAATGATGCTGTCTCTACGTCGCCAGCCTAAGCCTTTATATTTACTGGTGAAGTAACCGTCTTCAGCGAGATTCCATTTTTCCCGCAGGCGGTTGAGGCTGTTTAATACCCAAGCGTCACTCCAGCGCAGCATATAGTAAGTAAGATCGGAGAATTCTAAAGGAGGACCAGGGACGTAGGTTACAATACAGTCAGGCTCGAAGTATACTTTGCCTCCTGCTTCCCGCACCTGCATACAAAAGTCGAGATGTTCTTTAGTATTGAGCATGGCTTCGTCTAGCTCTCCTAATTGCTGGAAAATGCTTGTTTTTACGAGTACGCAGTGAAATTCAGCTAATTCTGTCTCTTGACGCTTCAGGCGATCACGAATATCGGTAACTTTTTTCCCCTGAAGATACATTTTTTCTCTCAATCTTCTTCTACCCTTAATATCTTGGAAGATATGGGATTCTCCTCCTGCAAAGTGGACAATTTCGTGGATTGGCTCGTTTTGACACATCAAAGGTCCTACTACCGTAGCATTGGTTGATTCCGCACAGTTAACTAGCTGAGACAGCCAGCCAGGAGAAACGATGACATCGTTATCGATAAAAACGACATATTTTGTATCTACTTGTTGTAATCCTAAATTGCGAGCGTGATTGGGAGAAAGATAATAATTTGTTCGCAAATGATAGAAGTCTTTTTCTTTAGCTTGTTGTTGTAAATATTGGTTAACTTTAGCAGGAGAATTACCATCAACGTAAACAAGTTTAAAAGGAATTTTAGTATGTTGATAGATACTTTCTAGAGAGCGAGCCGTACAGCTAAATCTTTCTCTTGGGGTAACTATAATTGTGACATTTATCATTAAATAGTTATTAGTTATTAGTTGTTAGTTGTTAGTTGTTAGTTGTTAGTTGTTAGTTGTTAGTTGTTAGTTGTTAGTTGTTAGTTGCTTTGTCGTCCATAAACTAAAACCTAAAGATACTAAGGATCGAGATAGCAAAACGGCGATCGCAACCCAAAAGATACCGCGATCGACTATTCCTAGAAGGATGATACCAAAGGCTACAGTAAAAACTAAATCGATATATAGAGCAATGTGGCTTTTATCTATGGCATTGAGCAACCAAGTGGAAGCTTGCTTAAAAGTATAGGGAATTACGGAAAGACAAATAATAATTAAAATAGGAACGGCATCAAGCCATTTTTCACCAAAAATAATTGGAACGTACCAAGGAGAAAGGAGAGATTGCAATGTAACTATGGGGATAATTACTAAAGCTAAAGTTTTTAAACTATGAAAATAATCTCGTTTTAGAGTTTCGTTATTTTTCCTCGCAGCACAAAGAAAAGGGAACAATGCTGACATAAAAGTATTAACTACATTCATCGTAATTCCCGAACCTGCATTAAAAGCAAAGAAATAAAATCCTAATTGCTCTATACCGAGAAAACGACCGACGATTAGATAGTCTAGATTGAGACGTAGTTTATTTAATAGTTCGATACTGACAATATTTTTACTGTAATTAACAATTTTCTGCCAATTTTTTAGTTGAAACTGCTTTGGTATCTGCCAATCATGATTATGCCAAGCGATCGCAATCCAGGCAAATTGAGCGATAATAATCGCCCAAACAATCGACCATATTCCCCCACCTAAAAGACAACCGACAACAATTACCGTATTAGAAATCATCGACTGTGCGACATTACACAAAGCCGTAACTTTTAATCTATTTTCTCGTTCGATTAATGCTAGGTGAATCGTACACAAAGGCAATAATAAATATACCGATGCAGCAACAGATAAGAGTAAAATCAATCTTTGATTGTCATAAAAAGATGCGATCGCCAAAGATGCCAAACATTGCGTTAAAAACAATCCTACACAAACAATCCACTGCACCCAATAACCAGTATTAGCTAACTCTGCCACTTCATTGTCATCGGCTTGGACGATCTTGGCTGCCACTCCTCCCCGATGGGTAAATACAGTAACTATCTCAAAAGTCATGTAAATTACTGCCATCAAACCATAATCTTCGGGGCTAAAAATTCGCGCCAATGTTACCGTAGTTGCCAAGCGAAATACACGATTAATAATTTCGCCAATTCCCAACCAGCCAACATTTTTAATTAATTGTCCCGATAATAAATTTTTGATTTTTGTAGTTAACATCGATCGTTTTTCTTAAGTAAAGAACGATCGCTAATATCAATATCCCCAACAATCAAAGGAACTTTCAGGGCTTCTTCGACTAAATATCGATGACCGTAGATCGAGTTATCCAAAATAACCACATCGTATCCAGGGCGATCGCGAGTGAGGACTGTATGAGAGCCAATATAACCCGTTTTTCCTGCGATCAAAAAAGTTGATTGATTGTTTTTCATGGGAAATTAAGATTTCTTAAAGGTTTGGTTAAATAGATTATTTTAGTTTTTTAAATCGAGGATATTTGAATAATAAATATAGATCTTAATTTACTAAATATTAACCTAACTAAGTGAAAATACTTAAACAATATGATAATGTTAATTTGGCAAAATATATAATTAATTCGTCAAAAGTAAAAATGTTCTAGTCTATTGTCATGAATTGCAATCATTTTTACTTCTTTTTTACATTTTTATGTTGTGCATAATTACAACTTTAAATCTAAAAAAAAGTATAGGGAAATACTTTTTTAAAGTAATTTTTTAGCTCTATCATATTATTTCAATGAATAAGCCTGTTTTAACTATTTTCTATCAGTTTAATCCCTGGAACAGTAGCATTGGCGGAATTCAAACCGCGATTAAATATTTTCTGCAATATGCTGCCTCAGAATTTCAGGTGCGGATGGTGGGTACGGGAGAGCCAGGGGAAGCAATTGGAACTTGGCAAACCAGAGATTATGGGGGCAACTCAATTCAGTTTATGCCTTTGATTGAGTTGGCAGACGATAATGTCAGAGGATTAATTCCCACGACTTTAAAATACACTGCTGCTCTTTGGGGGAAGGATTTCTCTTCCGATTTCATGCACTTTTACCGTTTAGAATACGCTCTAGCAACTTCTAGATGGACGGGAGAAAAATCTTTAAGCATCCAAAATGATACCCGCAAGCAAATGGATGCCAATGCTTGTAAAGATGCCATTCTCTGGCAAAAATTTCCTCAAGCCTATTTCGCTTTAGAAAGCCTGTTAATTCGACAATTCGATCGCATTTATTCCTGCCATACCAAATCTTTGCACTTCTATCGACAGCAATATCCTCAAATAAGCGATCGCTTTGAGCATCTCAAAAATACAGTAGATCTCGAACTTTTTTATCCCCTGTCTGAGTCAGAAAAAACGATCCAACGTCAAATACTGGCAAAAGAACAAGGACTGTCCGAAGATACTCGTTTTGCCCTGTGGGTTAGTCGTCTCCATCCACAAAAAGATCCTTTATTGCTAATTAGGGCTTTTGCCAAACTTTCTCTGCCTAACGTACATTTACTAATTGCTGGAGATGGAGAATTAAGACCAGTGGTAGAGGCAGAAATAGCCAAGCTGGGCATAGCCAACCGCGTCACCTTGTTAGGTTTAGTCTCTCCCCAAGAAGTAGCCCGACTCTATCGCCTCAGCAGCGTTTTTATAGTCAGCAGTGCTTATGAAGGAGTGCCAATCGTGGCTTTAGAAGCCCTTGCCTGTGGCGTGCCAGTCGTCGGGACAGAATGCGGCGAAATTCCCCTAATCCTGACCGAACAAAGCGGGATTATGTGTTGCGATCGCTCTCCCGAAACCATGACCCAGGCTTTAGAGCGAGTATTAAATAACCCCGATGCCTACCAAGTCTCGGCTTGTGTGGCAGCAGCCCAACCCTACAGTGCGGAAAAGGTTGTATCCCAAGTATATCGTTCCATGTTTGCAGTTTGGCAAGCAAACAACCCCTCTTTTTTAGAATGCGTAACCTCATGAAAATTGCAGTTATCGGTGTAAAAGGTTTGCCCGCAGGACAGGGTGGTATTGAAAGAGCTTGTCAGGAATTGTATCCCCGTTTGGTGGGCTTGGGACATTCAGTAGATTTATACGCCCGCCCCAGCTACACCAAAGAAAAAAGTTTCTATGAATATCAATATCAGGGAGTAAACGTCATTGGCTTGCCTACTTTGCCCTGGCGCGGTTTTGACGCTTTATTTTGCTCGGTCATAGGAGCATTTGTTTCTAGCTTTAAACAGTACGACATTATTCACTTTCATGCTTTAGGACCTGCCGTGTTTAGCTGGGTGCCCAAAATGCTGTCTAACTCCAAAGTGGTAGTTACTTGTCATGGGCTAGATTGGCAAAGAGCTAAATGGGGCAAACTATCGAGTCGAGTTATTTACTTAGGAGAAAAAATTGCCGTTAAATATGCAGATAGGTTAATTGTTGTCTCTCAAGATCTGCAAAGATATTTTTGGCGAACCTACGCTAAAAAATCTGTTTATATTCCCAATGCTCCAGGAAGTTTTGACTCCCCTGACAAAGAATGCAACCATCTTCAAAAATGGGATTTAAAGATCCAAAAATATTTATTATTTCTCGGTCGTTTAGTACCCGAAAAACGTCCAGAATTACTCGTTAAAGCCTTTCAAAAATTACAGCTTCCAGAGTGGAAAATGGTTTTAACTGGCTCGACTAGTAACACTGCTAAATACGTTACTCAACTTCAACAATTAGCCAGATCGAACCCCAACATAATTTTTACAGGAGAATTGCGGGGTCAAGCTTTGGCGCAAATCGTTCGTGGTGCGGGCTTATTTGTCCTACCATCGGATCTTGAAGGCTTACCTCTAGTAATGCTTGAAGCCATGCAGGAAGAAATTCCCGTCTTAGCCAGCGACATTCCACCTCACAAACAATTGATTGGTGAGGATAAAGGATTTTTATTTGAGGCGGGAAATTTAGATTCTTTAGTTGCTTCCCTAAGATTTGCCCTAGCCGAGCCAACTTTAGCTAAAAAAATGGCAGGTAGAGCTAAACAACATTTGGTCGATATTTATAACTGGGACAAGATATCTCTCAAGAATTTGGATGTTTATTTTCAGGTGAAGAAGTAATGGGTAGTAGGTAAGGGGCATTGGTGACAACTTAACGCTTTGTGTTTAAAGTCAAACGCTTTCAAGTAATAAGTAATAAGTAATAAGTAATAAGTAATAAGTAATAAGTAATAAGTAATTGGGATGGTTATGACCTTGAATTATTGCAGGAGCGCGAGGGCAATTCTAGATTTAACTCAAACTACATATAGGGTTTAAAAATAA
>NZ_JBZNBU010000163.1:0-43331 GCF_058530065.1 Waterburya sp.
GAACATATTTTACTTCTTTGGGGTTTAACTTCATTGCCTGTTGATAGCAAGAAATCGCTGCGGACAAGTTATTTTGGCTGGCTAAAATAGTTCCTAATTCCCAATAGGCTTCTGCATTGGGACTAATTTGCAAACCCATTTGATAAAAAGCAATGGCGGAAACAGCTTGATTTTGTTGGTGATGAACTCGTCCTAACAAAAAATAAGACCGAGCATTATCGGGTTGCATTTCGATCGCTTTGTAATAGGAATGGAAATATTCTGGTTCTAATTTAATCGCTTGATGGTAGCATTCTAAGGCTTCTTCAAAGTTGGCTTTTCCGTTGAGATTAAGAGGATCTATCTGGGAACTCAAGATATCTCCTAACCTTTCCCAACCATAAACATTAGACTCTAGTTGATTAAAACGACGGTAGGTAGCGATCGCATTATCCCATTGAGATAAACTGGCAAAAGTCTCTGCCAGGTGAAAATAAGACCAAGCAAAATCAGGATCTAAGGCGATCGCTTGTTTAAACACAGGAATGGCAGCTTGGTTCTGTTGGGAGCGTTTTAAAGCCATTGCTAGATGGTAATAAGACCAAGAATTGCCAGGATCTAGCTCGATCGCTTTGTTTAAAACCTTTTCAGCCAAAGAAAAATTTTCTAATTCAATAGCAGCTTCTCCCATTTGGCAATAGTTATCGGCACAATCTGGTTCGCGAGCGACAATCTGCTGATAAATCTCGATTGACTCAGAGTAATTACCACTTTTGACTAATGCCGTAGCAAAATTGCGATAATCTTCTAGGGAAGTCGAATATAATTCCAAAGCTCGACGATAGGCGACAACTGCTTCCTGATATTGCTTTTGTGCTAGTAAAGCTCGCCCTAAATCAGCCCAAACCTGTGGATTATTGGGTTCAAAAGCGATCGCCTTGCGACAACATTCGATGGCAGTCGTCCATTCTTCCAGTTCGATTAAAATTCGTGCCGATTCTTCATAGGCAGCAGTGCAACGATAATTGAGTTTTAAAGTTCTTCCATATAAAGCCACTGCATTATTTAATTTACCCTGAAGAGCGTAAATTCTGGCAAGATTGTAATAAGCTTCCCAGCAATTAGGATCTAGTTGAATCACTTGACGGTAACTCTCAATCGCTTCTTGCCAACGTTCTTGTTTAAATAGTGCTATTCCTAAGTTGAGATGGGCTGGTAGATAATTAGACTGGCGAGTGATCGCCCGCCGATAACAGGCGATCGCTCGTTCTAAATCTCCTTGGGAAAATAAAACTCGTCCCCAATGGCAATGTTCTTTTGCCGTAACTTTGGCTGGTTCTAACTCCAATGCCCTCAGCCAAGATTGCACCATTAAATCTTCCGCACCAATTTGTTGATAGGCTCTAGCTAAGTTACGATGAGTGGCTGCATAATCCTCCTGAATGGCTATTGCTTTGAGATAACAATCAATTGCCTCTTGCCATTGTTGCTGCTGAAAAAATAAGCTGCCTAAATTAAGATAAACTTCTAAATCTTGAGGATTTATGGCGACTGCCTTAGCATAGTAACCAATTGCCTCGATGGGCTTGCCTCTCTGGTGTAAAATGTTGCCCCAAACCTTATAAGCTTCAGCATAATTGGTTTCGAGTTTGAGAGACTCCTGACAGGCTTTAATTGCCCCTTGCCACTGACCTTTTTTATTTAATAATTTAGCTTGTTGCAGATAGACGACCGCTCCTGGATTGTAGTTGTTTTTTCCTTCCTCGTTCATCACTCATTACTTATTACTTATTACTTATTACTTATTACTTCGGCAGTTATAGGAAGCCACAAGATTCCGTTGTTTAATTTCAGTAGTAGGATAAGCAGTTAAAACAATCGTGCCATCTTCTCCAACTATTGCTCCTCGTGCGGGATAAATATCTCCTTTGTGGGTTGAGATCGGTTGATATAGACTATTGAGGGTTTTGCCAGTGGCGTTGTTTTGGGATTGGGAGATGGAAAGTTCGTCAACTAAAATGCGATCGCTAGATAATTTATCCACTGGTTTGGGAGGTACGCCCCCCTTACCCGAAACTACAAAACTACTGTTGTCATTAGCCGTCTGATTACCAGAGCAACTCCTGGCGACAGAATCATCTGGTTGCACGATATTAGAAGACAAATCCACAATTCCTTGAAGAGAATTAATATCGGGAGGATCGATAGAAACGTTGCCATCAAAACCAAACTCGGAACTAGCATCAATATCGTTAGTTCCATTACCAGGAGTTGCCACTCGCTCTTGCAAGCCTAAAATTTCTTCTGCCGTAATCTCGATATTTCCCCCCTCTCCTCTTTCCGCACTAGCAGTAATATCGCTGCCATTGGGACTTGAGGGAAAAGCGATAATGAGATTTGTGTCAATAGTCAGATTGCCTCCATTGGCATCATTAGAGGCGCGGGCGGTAATTAAACTATCATCTCGTAAAATAATGCGATCGTCGATCGCCAGAGTAATAGATCCCCCTTCTCCAAAGGGAGTGGAAGCAAAAATCGAGCCATTATTACTCAACTGCAATTCTTCTGCTTCAATCAAGATCGAACCGCCACTACCCCCACCTTGACTGGATACGGATATTTGCGCTTCGCCATTAGCAATATCAATTGTGGCATTGGGGCTAGTAATGTTTATATCGCCTCCATCACCGATTGCTCCCAACCTATTGCTAGCCAAAATTCCCGTAATACGTTCCAACTCAACATCTTGGTCGAGAAAAGGGGCAAATTCTGGAGGTATGGATGGAGCATTGCTGCCCTCAATATTAATGTTATTGGCAATAGTTAAATTAATATTTCCCGCATTACCACTACTGTTAGAAGTATTGGTCGCTATTTTTCCCCCAGAGATTAGATTGAGGGTATTAGCATTGATATTAATATCTCCTCCCAAAAACTCGTTGGCTCTAGTAGTGTTAATAATCGAAGCATCAATAATTGCTCCTTCTGACAAACTAACAGTATTAGCATTAATCTCAATCGCTCCAGCATCACCCCCAGCATTTTCTCTAACATTAGTGGCAATTAAAGCAAAATTGCTGACTGACAAAGAATCTGTGGTAATTTCTATATCTCCTGCGTTACCGTCGCTCGTAGTTCCCGCACCAATAGAAGATCTTCTGGCAACCATCAGTTCGTTGGTAGCATTGATGTTAATCCCTCCTGCATTGCCCGTTCCCTTAGTATCGGTAAAAATCCCCGAAGCTGTAGGTATTTGACTGGCAGAGTTAAAGATTTTCAAACTGGGACTGTTAATCGTAACGTTACCGCCATTACCGCTAGCATCTTCATCAACTTGAGCCAATATCGAAGCATTATCGAAAGTTACCGAATTCGCAGCATCGATTTCCACATTGCCTGCATTGCCTGCCCCGCGAGTATTAGAAAAAATTAAACTTCTAACTTCGGCAGAACCTTCTAGAGTTGCTGCATTTAAAATATTGGTATTGATTTGAATATTGCCTGCATTGCCAGAACCCCCTTCCCTGACCAAACTGCGTAAAGAACTGCCACTGTTAATCGAAATTGTATCTGCTGCGTTAATGGAGAGGTTTCCCGAATTACCCAAGCCAAAGGTTTGACTGCCCACAAAAGAACGATTATTCAGAGTCAAAGAAGAGGTTTCTAAAGCAATATCCCCTGCATTTCCCGCCCCTGCTGTCCCTACCTCGCTAACAATAAAACTATTCTCAGCTAAATTGATACCCGAACCGCTAATAATCTCAATTCCTCCACTATTCCCTTCAGCATTACTACCCGCACGATTGACGATAAAACTATTGCCTTCCAGATTGAGATTGCCCGAAGCATCGATCGCAATATTGCCTGCCTGAGATGTGGGCGCGCCGCTATCATCTGCTATCCCTGCGACTAAACGACTGTTTTCCGCTAGGCTGACATCATTACCATTAATCGAGATCGAACCACCATCATTAGAGGTGACATTAATCGCAACATCATTATTTAGAAAAATATCTGCCAAGGCTATATCTGCGGGAAAATTCAACCTGAGATTTTCATCTAATTCTACTGTTCCACCACCAGATATTGCTCCCAACTCAACATTTGCCCCAGGAGTAAATAGTTGAACTCCATCTCTCAAAGTGAGATTACCTCCCAAAAGGGTCAAACTTTGTCCCGATGCTACTGCCAAGCTAGAACCGTTAACTTCAATGGGAGCGGGATTGTCCCGAAAATTTAAACCTATAGGAGCATTAATCGTCAACAAGGGAGAATTATCAAAATCTGTCGCGCTAAATTCTCCCCCATCAAAAAGAATACTGTCTGCGGTACTGCCGTAGAAAGAACCACCGCCTAAATTCAGACTCGCATTATTGCCAAAAATAATTCCTGCGGGGTTGATTAAAAATAAATTAGCACCGTTCCCTCTGATCGCACCATTGATATTAGAAATGTTTCCTCCCGTAACGCGAGAAAAAATATTATCTATGTTCCCCCCACTATTAAAAAAAGCTTCGTTGCCACTAGAAATAGAAAAATCTTGAAAAGAATGAAATAAGTTAGCTCCTCTAGCCGAACCTCCCCCAATTTCCGTAACATTACCGTTCTGGTTAACTTCAGTATTTAACGATCCATCTGTAGTAATCTGAGCCAACAATAAGGGGTATTCTTTAGCTTTAACTTGGTAAGTTGTTACAGTTGAAATATTTTGAGCTTTAACGGCTGTGTATTCACCTAAAGCAAGAATATAGGCGATCGCACCTAGACTAATCTGCCCAGAGAGATAGAGATATTTACTCATAATTTTGAGGAACTAAAAAAGCATAAATAAACATTCGATTCAAAGCCAAGATTGTCGGTGTCAACTATTATCTAAATCTTATCTATTTTGAGAACTATAAATTTTTGTCAGGGTGGGTTAAAGGAAAAGGGAGAATGGGTAAAGGTTGAACTAGTAACTCTACGGCTAATTGTCAAATTCTAGTTTTCAATTTGAACAAAATTTGAAATAGCTTCTTTAGGAAAAGTATCTCACTAATTTGAAATATTTATTCAATGGGGAAAGAATAGTAAGCAATACCTTCAAATTGAAAATCATTAAGATTGTCTTCGACAAATGCTCTTTCATTTTCCGAAGGGCTATAGAAATGCGCCCCAGTAGTAGTGTTGAAGAAACGATAGATAGGAATAGTACCTTCAATTTGATTTCGATAAGCAAAGAAAGCCTCTCCCTCAAAGACAAAATTATCGAGATTATCTCGCACAAAATCCCGTTCGTTTTCATCAATAGTATAAAGATGTACTCCAGTATCTCGGTTAAAGAAACGAAATACGGGAACGGGTTGGGAATTCCCTGTTAAGGGATCGACTGCCAAAAAAGAAGCTCCCTCAAAGACAAAATTAGTCAGATTATCTCGCACAAAATCCCGTTCGTTTTCATCAGTGGTGTAAAGATGTACTCCCAAATCTCGATTTAAAAATCGATAAACGATATCTCCCTCATTAGAACTATTAAAACCAACTAGTTCTATATCTCCCAAAGAAATATCCAGTCCTGGGGACAATTGGGCTACCGAGCGATCGCCCGAAGCAACTATTCCAGTTTCGGCATCGTAAACTAATTCCTCTTCAAGCAGATCGCTATCAACAATCAAACGATCTTCTCCTGGCTGAAAATCAGTAATGCGATCGAGGTTGGCTGCGGTTTCGGCAATGGAATTCAATCTGAATATATCTCTGCCTGCCCCGCCAGTTAAAACGTTGTTTTCTCCTTCTTCCACAACCAGAGTGTCATTGCCCAACCCTCCATCTAACTCATTATTCGACCCTCTTACTGTCAATTCGTCTCGATCACCTCCGCCATCGAGAATATTAGAATTGCCAACTGCAACTATCGTATCGAGACCTGCACCACCAATCAGAGTATCGCTCCCCAAACCCCCTTCTAGAGAGTCATTTCCTGCCGAGCCTTCAAGACTATCATTACCCCGATTACCCCGCAAAATATCGTTACCAGCTTCGCCAAAAAGGCTGTCATTATCCCCCAACCCTTCGATAGTGTCATTTCCTGCAAACCCGCTTAAGATATCTGCTAAGTTTCCTCCTGAAATTAAGTCAGAATCTTCTGTTCCTTCCAATCTATTGATTTCAGCTTCAAAACCTAGAATGTCCAATCCTCCTTCAAGGTTTGGTGAAGAACTAGCGGGTTCAGTTGGATTAACAATTCTCGACATAAAACTTGTACGTAGTATTTAATACTAAATTTTCATATATTACTATTCAGTTTTCACATATTACAATGGTTCGGAAAAAAATTAGGCAGCAGATTCATTGTTACGAATGTTACAAAGCTGTGAGTAATATTAATTATTCAAATATACTACTACTTGATGACAACCTGGGAGTAATGACATCTTTTTATTTGTTAACTTAATTGCTTACATAAAAACAACTAATGTCTATAATTATAAAAAATGACTAAACCATCCAAGTCTGTCAACAACTATTCTAAAATTAAAGTTAATTCGTAAATTTTGACACGATCGTTTCCAGATAGTTTAAGTACAACTTAGGTAGCATTATTAAGGAAGGATTGCCATAGTGGTTCAAAACTTAGAAAAACACTATAAAGCCTTGGGACTCAAACCAGGAGCATCTTTGGAAGAGGTCAACCAAGCTTACAAAGATTTAGTATTTATTTGGCATCCCGATCGCCTTCCCCAAGAAAACGAGAGATTGATCCAAAAATCTGTCGAAAAGCTACAGCAAATTAACGAAGCTAGGGATTCTTTGCGTTCCTATCACCGACAAAACCCCAAAGCTGCCAAAACTAAGACCACAGCAAACAGAGAAGCTCATTCAACTACCTATCATCCTAGAGGCTATTCCAGCCACAATCCTAGAAGCAATGACTCTCATCGGAGTTATTCTAATCGAGGGTATTCTCGCAATAGTAATAGAGACCCCTATCGGGGTTACTCCAGTCATAGCAACAATTACAATAACTACAGTAACAGCGATCGCGCTAGCAGTCATCAAAGCGATCGTCAAAATACCTATTCCCAAAGCAATTCTCAATATACTCGAACCCATCGCCCCAGAGATACTTGGGACTATCGAGCCTATTACTATTCTCCCAAAAATGCTGGAGAGGGTAATTCTCGCACAAAAGATGGCTATCAAGACTTCCGCCAATCTAGTAATAATGACAGTACGACTCGTCAGTCCAATACTAATTACAAAAGACCCTATCAAAAAAGCTTGCGCGGTGCGGATTTAAGTCACTCTAACTTTAAAGAAAGAGACTTTTCTGGTAGAGATTTAGCTCAAGCGAATCTATCCTATGCCGACTTGAGCGATACTTTTTTACACAAAATTATTTTAGAAGAAGCCAACCTCCAGGGTGCTAATCTTAAGGGTGCTAATTTGCTTCAAGCCAACTTGAAAGGGGCTAATCTTAGAGAAGCCAATTTAATTGGGGCAGATCTGAGCGGATCGGATCTAAGTGGTGCGGATTTTACAGGGGCAAAAGTTGGTTTTAACGACAAAATTATGGTGAAGCTAACCGCAGTCAAGTTAACGGGAGCAATTTTACCCGACGGCTCGATTCATCCTTAGATCTAATATCTTATGGAATATATAATATTCATCAAGAATTTTTGCTCAATGGGTAATTCCTAACTTATACAAAAATACTTACTTAGAAAGCATCATCTTGATACCTAGGGCGCACATTGTCAGTCCAAAAATTCGTCTCAACCAAAAATCTGACAAACTAACAGCAAATTTAGCTCCCAGCAAACCGCCGATAAAAAAGCCAATGCAAATTAGCCCTGCTACTTTAAGATTGACATCTCCCTCTTGATAGTAAGTCCAAGCTGCTAATAAACCGATAGGAGGAACTAATAAAGCAATAGTCGTTCCTTGTGCGCTGTGTTGGGTAAAACCAAAGAGAAATACTAAAGCAGGAGTTAGTAAAACCCCTCCTCCAATACCAATGATGCCACTAATAATTCCAACAAATAGACCTAAAATAATAAAAAGACTAGCCTCTAGCAAAGATAACTCCTAATAGACTTGTTGCAACTAGTAATAAAAGCTTTTGCCTAGATTCACTTGGCAATAAAATTAAGTAATAAAATTAAGTAATATATTTCTTAATATAATATCATTTAGTCAGAGATTATCTCGCTCCCGCTTTATTATCCCCCTTGAGGGGGAGACGGGACTATGCCGTAAAACGACGAAGTTGGCTCTAATCGTTGGTCAAATTTATTTTTCATATATGACAGTGAATCAAAACCTTTCTTTTCCTCAAGCTATCGAAACTACACAATCTTTAATGGAAAAAATCGATGCGGGAAAATTAGATGAAGCAAGTATAGAACAAGAAGTTGCTAACCTAGTCAGTAGCAAAAATGGCGGTAGAGGATTTTTTGTGGCTTATTTAACCAGTGAAATGTCTCTTGCAGATCGACCTTCTATGGGAGTAATTAACGGTTTGAAATCTTCAACTGCTGTTGTAACGGAACTATTGGTCAAAAATTTAGCTATGTCTTCTGCTATGATAGTCGCTCATAGTCGCAACGACGATACCGATAATATTAGAGGATCGCAAACTGTTTGTCGGCGAACCAGCAATTTAATTCAACAAATTCAATTAAATGCGATCGCCCAGGAACTCGACAAGCTAAAAACTACAGTTTCTGAGGGAAAAGGCGAATACGAGGAGTTTATCAAACGTTGGGGTTATGATGCCGAGCAAAAAAAAGCGATCGAAACCGCAATTGCTAGTCTTTCTAGCTAGTTAAAGTAATCTAGTTAGATCGATCGCAGTCTTAAACTGGGTTGGAAATAGGATCGACTTCAAACTTGTAACCCACACCTCGAACGGTCTGGATAAAAGAAGGTTCTGCGGAATCTACCTCAATTTTCTTCCTAATCTGACCGATATGAACGTCTACGACCCTTTGATCTCCTACGTAATCATAGTCCCAAACATTTTGAATTAGCTCGTCTCTGCGCCAGACTCTTCCTGGTCTGGTAGCTAAAAAATGTAGCAAATCGAATTCTAATGCGGTTAATAAAATCAGTTCCTCATTAATTTTGACTTCTCTACGTACTGGATCGATAATCAAATTGCTAAATACTAGAGGTTGCTTTTCGGAAGTAGTGACAGTTCTTTGTCGTTTTAAAATAGCTTTAACTCGATACTCCAACTCCTGAAGATCGAAGGGTTTGGTTAAATAATCGTCTGCTCCTTTTAAAAATCCTTCTTTTTTATCGGCAGCATCAGAACGACTAGTTAGCATCAAAATAAATACATCAGTATTGCTCTGCATCTCTTCGCAGAGATTATAGCCCAGAGCGTCTGGAAGATTGACATCGAGTATTACTAAATCTGGGTTAAATTGCTCGAACACTTTTAAAGCAGTTTGTCCGTTTTCGGCAGATTCCAAAACATAGTTTTTTTGGCTGAGAAAACGGTAGATTAGATTGCGAATAGCAGGATCGTCATCTACGACTAAGATTTTTGCAGAGGCTGTGTGCATAATTTTAAGTAGTAAACTAAAAAATTGAATAAAGAAAAATTTACAGATTAATTAGGAAAACTTGTTCTTTTATATTCAGTCTTTTATGTAATGCCAACAACATAGATCACTTTTATAGTTATGTCTATCATTTATCTCGATTTTTCGGTGTTATTACGCCCTTAAACAGTAATAAAAAATATGGAATATATCTACCTTCATGGTTTTGCTTCTAGCCCTAAATCTAATAAAGCACAGTATTTAGGAGATCGCTTTAAATCTCAAGGTTTCGATCTGAATATTTTAGATCTAAATCAAGGTGATTTTAGCCATCTCACTCTTAGCAGACAAATCCAACAAACCATTGCTGCCTTTTCCGAGTCCGAGAGTCCGATAACTTTAATCGGATCTAGTTTTGGCGGGTTAACTGCCGTTTGGGTGGCAAATAAATGCGATCGCGTGAAGCAACTAGTTCTCTTAGCCCCCGCTTTCGGTTTCCCTCAAAGTTGGTATTCTCGATTAGACCCAAATCAGATCGAACAATGGCGAGAATCTGGTTGGCTGTCGGTTTACCATTATGGAGAAGGCAAACAAATTCCCCTCAAATATCAATTTCTTGAAGATGCAGACAATTATCCTATTTCCCAATTAAAACGCAACCTCCCTACGTTAATTATTCACGGTATCAATGACGAAGTAGTACCGATTCAAGTCAGTCGCGACTATGCCCGCAACCATTCTCAGGTAAATTTAATCGAATTAAATAGCGACCACGGCTTAAACGATTCCCAAGAAATTATTTGGCAGGAGATTCAGAAATTAGATCTGTTTTGAAAACAGACAAAGTCTTTTATCGCTGCAAAACTTTTTCTAAAGCATCCAATAATAAAAGAACGTTTTCAGGACGGCTATTGTAACCCATCAAGCCGATCCGCCATACTTTGCCACCTAATTCGCCCAAACCGCCAGCAATCTCAATATTGTATTCGGTCAATAACTTACGAGCGATCGCTTTTCCATCTACACCATCAGGAATTCTCACTGTAGTGAGGGTAGGCAAGCGATATTCCTTGTCTACATGACAGGTTAAACCAAGTTCTGCCAAACCAGACCAGAGCATCTCTGCATTTTGTTGGTGGCGTTTCCAGCGTTGTTCTAGTCCTTCTTCGGCGACGATTCTCAAAGACTCCCGCAAACCATAATTAGAATTGATGGGGGCGGTATGGTGATAAACTCTTTGTTCGCCCCAATATTTGGCTAGCAAAGACATATCCAAATACCAATTGGGTACGGGTTTAGCTCGCTTGTTTAGTTTTTCCATAGCCCGACTGCTCATCGTAAAAGGAGATGCCCCAGGAGGACAGCCCAAACCTTTTTGACTGCAACTATAGGCTAAGTCTATACCCCAATCATCGATATATAGAGGTACTCCTCCCAAGGTAGTTACTGTATCCACAATTAATAAACAACCGTGCTGGTGACACAATTCTGCTACTCCTTCCAGGGGTTGACGCGCCCCTGTAGAAGTTTCGGCATGAACTAAAGCTAGTATGGCGGGTTTGTGGGTTTCCAGATTGGTTTTGATTTCTTCGAGGCTAAATACCTGTCCCCAAGGCTTAGTCATGGTGCGGACATCTCCTCCATAGCGTTCCGCCATATCTACCAAACGATTGCCAAAGTAACCTTTGACTCCCACTAAAACTACATCCCCAGGTTCAACAGCATTGGCTAAAGTAGCTTCCATTGCTGCAGTACCAGTACCGCTTACAGAAATAGTTAGTTCGTTTTCAGTTTGCCAAGCATAGCGCAATAGATCGCGAATCTCATCCATCAATGCTAAATAAGACGGATCTAGATGACCTACAGGACTAATACTCATTGCCGAGAGTACTCGTGGATTAACATTAGCAGGACCAGGACCTAACAACAGACGAGGAGGCATATCAAGCTGCTTGGTTTTTATCCGATAGCGATCGCTAATTCCTATAGTTGTCACCATATTTTTAAGCCTCAAACTGATTGTTTTGTAACACTTTTCTCAGCCTAGTTTACTTTACGGGACTACCTGTAATAATTTATCTGTTGAATAATTTATTAAAAAGTTATTAGTTATTAGTTATTAATTTGAATGATGTTAGATATTAGGGAGAAAATTCAACTAGAGTGCAATCTTCCCCTGCTAATTGGCGATCGATAATTTTGGCAATAGTATTCCAATCACCTTTAGCTAATCCAGCACCTATTTTAGGAAATGCGATCGCTTTACCGCTAAATTTCTGTTTGACGGTTTTAAACACGGATATGACCCTATCATAATCAACTAAAACATCATTGCCACGCCAATTGTATTGGGTATAGCCGTTAACCACAATTAAGTTGGAATTATCTCGTTTTATCGTCGCATAACTAATCGTACCGTTAATTGAGCATTTAATAGTTGACCGACTTCGTTAACAACCAGGTGAAGCTTGAACCCAAAAAACCAATTCACTGACGTTTTTCCTCTTTGAACCAAACCATCAAGGACGATAATTTTACGTAAATTTCTCAACAAGCTAATTCGCTCACTATGCTTGCGCTCACTGTATTTCAGTGTTTTGTCTTGGTGCGCGTTCCCTTGCGGAGGAAACCTCCGCGGGGTCGCACCGCTTTTTACGAGTCAGCTTCATTTGCTTGGTGGCGTACCCGATCGCACTCCTATGCACTCCAAAATATTGCGCTCTTTCTCTCAACAAAGCATCTGGATTTTCTTGAATATGTTGAGCAAGTGCCTTCCAGTCCAGTTTTCGCTTTCTTCCTAATTGTGGTGCTGGAGTTAAGTTCTTTCTTTGACACCAATCATTGACACACCACAAACTTACTTCATATCTTCTTGATGCTTCGACTTTTGAGCTTCCATCAGCTACAAAGTTTACTACACGCTTGAGCAAATCTACGCTATAAGTCATTTAACTTGATGAACTTCTCAGCTAGCTTATATTATTCCATATTTCATATGTTTCCTATTTAGAATGACTATACATACCAGAAACTTGACCAACATCTAATGATTGACCAAATAATTTGGAAACTTGTACTACTGCGATCGCCAAGTGTCCATAATAATATTCCTGGTTTCCAATGATTTACTACTGTTGGTTTCTTTATTTCTGAGAGATTAGAGTCTTGATGGATAGATATATCAACTTTTCCTGACCTATTTACAAGCCATCAAATTGTTTTATGTCTCAGATATTTAATAATTATTCGCTTCACTGATTTTAATATCAATTAGTTGACAATCTCGCTTCAGAATAATTACCGACATTTTAACTGCAAATTCAACTCTCAAGTGTTTAATAAAATAGTCACAATCTGAGTATCCAATTTCTTTTAAGTACTTAGAGATAGAATCTTTTAATATTATTAAATTTCGGTGTTTTTGCCAATAGTCTTATCTATTTTTTTTGTTAGTATGGGACAAAATTGAGCGTATAAATCGAGCGTATAACTTCTTGATGATATTCAACTTTACTCGTAAAAGTATTGCTAAAATATTGCTAGAAAGATTTTGACGCTGTATTTTCAGTTCGATTATTACTTATATTTTATTCCAACACAAATGGCATAACTGATAACTGATAGATAGTTTTATCTCTATTCTATAGTAGTTAAAGTATTAATTGACAATAACTAAATATTGATTGCTTAGATTTGTTTTTAAAGCTCAATTTAAGCGATTTTTGTTGTCAAAAAATATCTATTCAGTCAATCCTATTGTAATTAACCAACTTAGTATTATTATGACAAGACCTAAAAAAGCCGAACAGCAACAAACCAACTCTCCTTTTAAAAGATTGAGATTGAACGTGAAGCTATCTCAAGAACAATTAGCTAGAGAAATTGGTGTAGCTGTGTCAACTATCAGAAGGTGGGAAAAAGGGCAAGCCGAGCCCACAATGACAGTAGCTCAAATGAAAGAATTTTGTCGCGCGGTTAAGAAAAACTTTGAAGATTTACCCAATTCTTTATTACCAAATGGCAATTCTCAGGGTATGAGAAACGGTACGCCATAACTCTCAATCCAGGATATCTAAGAGATTGCTTGTTTGAGAGAAGAGCAAAATTCGGCGATCGCTTTCAAGCTTGACTCGGTCGTCCCCTCTGCTAGTCGTTTGACTATGGCACTACCAACAATTACGGCATCTGCACCCCAATCTTTGACTTGCTTTGCTTGTTGGGGACTGGAGATACCAAAACCTACTCCAATGGGTTTATTGGTTGTATCGTGCAGATTTTCGAGAAGATCTTTAACCTCTACTGCCATTTCAGAGCGGACTCCCGTTACTCCAGTTACAGAAACCAAATAAATAAAACCTTCAGATTTATCTGCGATCGCTTTGATGCGTTCTTCCGAGCTAGTAGGAGCAACCAATAAGGTCACCTCAATACCGATTTCTTTGGCTGGTTTGAGTAATACTTCTGCTTCTTCTAAAGGTAAATCTGGAACTACTAAACCGCTTATTCCTGCATCTTTTACTTGCTGTAAAAAAGATTCAATACCACGGTAATAAATTGGATTGTAGTAAGTAAATAAAATAAGCGGAATTTCTATTTTAGGAGTTACTTGCTTAACAACTTCTAAGACATCATCCAATTGCACTCCTTGTGCTAAAGCTCTGGTGGCTGCTGCTTGGATAGTAGGGCCATCAGCTAGAGGATCGGAATAGGGAACGCCCAATTCAATCATATCTGCACCACTGTTAGCTAATGTTTCGAGAGCTTGAGCGGTAGTTGACAAATCTGGATCGCCAGCCGTAATAAAGGGGATTAAAGCACATTCAGAATTTTGTTTTAGTTGTTGAAAACGACGAGCGACAGATTTCATTGGGGAATTTTAATCTTGTTCTTAATATTTCTACGATTGTTGTTCTCGCTCAATTTCCTGTTGCAATTGAGCTATTTCTTCGGGGGACATCTCTGACAGACGTTTTTGCATGACTGCTTCTTCATAGTCTTTTAATTGTTGGTTGTAGGTCATGTTTTTTGTGCCGACTCGAAATAAATAAGTCAAAGACCAGCCAACTAACCCTATTACCAAAAGAGCTTGAGTCCAAATTCCTGCGTTAATACCATCTAGTCCCAATATTTGTAGTGCTAGATATACTAATCCAGCCGCAACAAATACTCCAAGACCGATACCTAGTGCATCAATTCTACGCATATGATTACTTTAAGCTTGTAGTTCGCGACGTTTGGGACGGAAATTGAGGAAAGGACTTAATAAAAGCATTCCAGGAAAACTTAAAAAGACAAAAAGATACATTATTAGTCTTTCAATCGAACCTGCTGTATACCAACGATTTTTCAAGTACAAGTAAACTAGGGCGGGCAAGACTAAAAGATACGTGCCACTCAATCCTAGATATAACAAAGCAACTAAATTAGTTTCTGTAAGTAGCATAATTATCTTTAGCTATAAAAACATTTTCAATATGAATATTTTAGCAGGGCATTGTCTTTAGTAACCCATAACCTATAACCCATAACCTATAACTCATCTATTATTTTCTACACGAAAAAGAGTTATCCAACAAAAAGGGTAAAGCTCGTCAAAGCCCTACCCAATGGTTTAATTGATTTTAATTGTTAAGTCGATGGAGACTTTTTAAGAAGAAGGTAATAACTCTACTTTGTCTTTTTGGGGAGTAATTTTAACCTTTTTCTCTTCGTCAATATCAACCGTAGCAGTATCTCCCTCGCTCAAGCGACCAGAAAGAATTTCTTCTGCCAAAACGTCTTCTAATAGACGCATAATTGCTCGACGCAAAGGACGCGCGCCGTAAGCGGGATTGAATCCTTCGTCTACCAAACGCTCTTTGAATTTTTCAGTTACTTCAAGAGTAATTTCTTTTTCAGTTAAGCGTTGGAAGACTTCTTTGAGCAAGATTTCGCTGATTTCTTTGACTTCGTCTTTGTTCAATTGACGGAAGACAATAATCTCGTCGAGACGGTTGAGGAATTCAGGGCGGAAGTAGTTCTTAAGTTCTTCTCGAACCAAATTACTGATGCGGTTGTATTTAGCTTCCTCGCGATCGTCGTCAAACTCAAAACCAAGACCGCCACCACCTTTTTCGATGACTTTAGAACCGATATTAGAAGTCAAGATTAAAAGAGTATTCTTGAAGTCTACAGTTCTGCCTTTGGCATCGGTCAAGCGACCATCTTCTAAAATCTGCAAGAGCATATTGAAGATATCGGGGTGTGCTTTTTCAATTTCATCAAATAGCACCACGGTATAAGGACGACGGCGTACCGCTTCAGTTAACTGACCGCCTTCGTTATAACCGACATACCCTGGAGGAGAACCAATAAGCTTAGAAACGGTGTGACGTTCCATATATTCGGACATATCCAAGCGAATCATCGCTTCTTCCGAACCAAAGAAATAAGTCGCCAAAGCTTTGGTAAGTTCAGTTTTACCTACCCCAGTAGGTCCAGAGAAGATGAAACTGGCGATGGGACGGTTGGGATTTTTCAAACCAACTCTAGCTCTTCTAATTGCTCTAGAAGTTGCTTTAACTGCATCCTCTTGTCCGATAATGCGCTGATGGAGGGTATCTTCCATGTGCATTAATTTCTCAGACTCAGATTCAGTGATCTTGTTCACTGGAACTCCAGTCCAAGAAGCAACGATGTGAGCGATTTCTTCCGCATCAACCAAAGGAGAGTCTTCACCGCTATCATCTTCATTCTTCTTATTAGAAGCAATGTTGCGAATTTCTTCTTTGATTTCCATTTCGCGATCGCGCAATTCCCCTGCTTGGTCGAAGTCTTGGGAACGAACTGCATCGTCTTTTTGCTTGAGAATTTCCCTTAACTCCTTATCCAACTCTTTAGCTGCTGGGGGAAGTTGAGAATTAATTAAGCGTACTCTAGAACCAGCTTCGTCGATTAAATCGATCGCTTTATCTGGTAAATAGCGATCGCTGATATAGCGATCCGATAGTTTTGCTGCTGCTTCTAATGCTTCGTCTAGAATTTTTAGTTTGTGGTGTTGCTCGTAACGTTCCCGCAAACCAAAGAGAATTTCAATGGTTTCATCTACAGATGGTTCGCCCACCTGTACGGGTTGGAAACGACGTTCTAAAGCTGCATCTCGCTCGATGTGCTTGCGGTATTCATCGAGGGTTGTCGCACCAATACATTGCAGTTCTCCCCTTGCCAAAGCTGGCTTGAGGATATTTGCTGCATCGATCGCCCCTTCTGCTGCACCAGCACCGATTAGAGTGTGAACCTCGTCAATTACCAGAATTACATTTCCAGCCTGACGGATCTCGTCCATGATTTTTTTGAGACGCTCCTCAAATTCCCCACGATACTTAGTACCAGCCACTAATAGACCGATATCTAAAGTAACAACTCGCTTTTCTTCGAGAATATCGGGAATATCTTTGTTAGCAATTCTTTGTGCCAATCCTTCAGCGATCGCCGTTTTCCCAACCCCTGGTTCTCCAATTAGAACTGGGTTGTTTTTCGTACGTCTGCCGAGGATTTGAATTACCCGCTCGATTTCTTTTTGTCTGCCCACTACAGGATCGAGTTTGCCCTCTCCTGCCATTTGAGTCAGATTCGAGCCAAATTCATCGAGAGTTGGAGTTTTATTTCTGCCTTGGTTGCTGCTAGAACCCGCAGCTACTTCTGCAGTTTCTCCCAACATTCTGATCACTTGAGTGCGGACTTTTGACAAGTCTACGCCCAGGTTTTCGAGGACTCTGGCAGCGACTCCTTCTCCTTCTCTAATTAACCCTAAAAGTAGGTGTTCTGTGCCAATGTAGTTGTGACCCAACTGGCGTGCCTCTTCTAAAGATAATTCCAAAACCCTCTTGGCTCTTGGAGTAAAGGGAATTTCTACTGCGACAAAACCAGAACCGCGACCGATAATTTTCTCAACTTCAATACGAGCATCTTTAAGATTGACTCCCATCGACTTGAGAACTTTGGCTGCGACACCAGTTCCCTCTCCGATCAAACCCAAGAGGATTTGTTCCGTTCCTACGAAGTTATGACCCAGGCGGCGTGCTTCCTCCTGGGCTAACATAATTACTTTTATTGCCTTCTCTGTGAAGCGTTCAAACATTGTCTTTTACCATCCACCTGCTGCTTGCCCGTGATATGGTGATTCTAGCACAGCCTATTAATTTCATGACCCAGTATAAAAGGGAGGAAAATACGGTATTGGATCTAACCATTTTACTCTACGTACAAATGGTAATGGTTATGACGTAAAGAACCCTCTAGCTTTTTCCGCCACCCGTCCAAACTACTTTGAAAACTAGAATCTTGTATGTTTTTCAGCCACAGGATCGAAGCGTCATCTCCCGTTGATTGATAATATTTTTTTCTCGTTCCAACTACTTCAAAACCGAATTTCTGATATAACTTAATGGCACTTTGATTGTTAACATTAACTTCCAAAGTAGCCCATTCTAGTTGTCGGGCGATCGCATTTTTTAATAAAGCTAGTAATAGTAAAGTTCCTAACCCTTGTCTGCGGTATTTAGGATGGATTGCTAACAAGGTAATATGGGCTTCTTCTAAAATCGACCACAGAGAAGCAATGCCGATAATTTTAGAGTTGGCTTTTGAGGTAGAGCTATTACTTAGCCTCAAAATCAACAAGTTACTATTAGGACTATTAATTTCTCTGGCATATCCTTCTGCCGTCCACAAACCTCCCAAACAGATTCGATCTAAAGCAACTATTTCTTCTATCTGAGAATGTTTTAAAAGTTTAATTTCTAAAATTTTCACTAAATAATAAATTTCACCTAAATAGCCTCCAGCTGCTAGTGAGTCTTTTATCTGTTTTTTGACATCTCCTAACTGTAGACTAGAGAATAGTTAATCGCACAAAAAATTACTTTACTGATTTAAAAACAAAAAAATTATGCTTTCGACCGATCGCAGTTTACCAAATACTGGTCATCGTTATGTCCCACAAATTACAGATCTAACAATCCCTCCTTCTCCCAATCAAGAGTTGATGCCTTTGACGGCTCAAGTTAATGACGAAGATCGTCTAGAAATTGGTGGCTGCGATTTGCAAGAGTTAGTTCAAAAATATGGTTCTCCATTATATATTTTAGATGAGTTTACCCTCAGAACTGCTTGCCAACAATATCGCGATAGTTTTACTACCTATTACAGCGGGGAATCTCAAGTAATTTATGCTTCTAAAGCCTGGAGTTGTCTGGCAGTTTGTCGCATTATTGATAGCGAAGAAATTGGCTTTGATGTAGTTTCTGGAGGAGAGTTACACACTACTCTAGAAGCAGGAGTTAGCCCAGAAAAAATTTATTTTCACGGCAATAACAAATCCGTAGCAGAACTAGAATTTGCGGTAGAAGTTGGCTGTACTATCATGGTAGATAATTGGTTGGAGTTAAAAACTTTGGCAGAAATCGCTTCCTCAGAAAGGGGCAAACCAGTTCCAGTCATGATTCGCCTCACCCCTGGAATTGAATGTCACACTCACGAATATATTCGCACTGGACATTTAGATAGTAAATTTGGTTTCGATCCCAACCAGTTAGAAGAGGTATTTATTTTCCTAACTCAACAATCTGGCATAAGCTGTATTGGTCTGCACGCTCATATTGGCTCGCAAATTTTTGAACGCCAACCCCACCAGGATTTAGCTGGGGTTTTAGTAGACTGGATGAACAAAGCCCAAAGTTATGGATTACCCGTAACCACTCTTAATGTTGGTGGCGGTTTGGGAATTAAATATGTTGAATCTGACGATCCTCCAACCATATCAGAATGGGTGCGAGCGGTAAGTACTTCTATCGAACAAGCTTGTAAAGAGGCTGACATAGCTTTACCCAAAATAATGGCAGAACCAGGACGTTCTCTAATAGGCTCTGCTTGTGTTACAGCCTACACTGTTGGTAGTCGCAAAGAAATTCCCGATTTTAATACCTACATAGCAGTAGACGGGGGGATGTCTGACAATCCTCGCCCTATTACCTATCAATCGGTTTATCGTGCGGTAATTGCCAATAAAATGTCTGCCCCTATCGACGAAAAAGTAACTGTAGCTGGAAAACATTGCGAATCGGGAGACGTAGTAATTAAAAACGCCGAACTGCCTAAAACCGAGATGGGAGATATTTTAGTAGTGCTAGATACAGGAGCTTATAACTACAGCATGGCATCTAACTATAATCGTATTGGCAGACCAGCAGCAGTAGTAGTATATGAAGGAGAGGCAAATTTAATTATCGAACGAGAAACTTATCACAATCTAATCGAGCGAGATCGTCTTCCCGAACGACTGGTAAAACCAGAAAAGTAGATTTAGTATAGAAGCCAGCATACTGTTTTTCAGTTGCTGGTACGAGTTTTTGCAAGATTAATTTTATACCTTGCCGTGTAAGGTATTTCCCTAACCATTCATAGCTGAGTAATAAAAGTAATGTCATTGTCGGGTGTTGTTCCTGACTTAGAGCGGGTTCTTTCCTGGTTACCAGATTTAATCAATATCATCGATTTGGGCTTAGTTTTAGCCCTCAGCTACGCCTTGCTATTAATTATTGGCGAAGGAGAAAGACGTAGCTTGTGGATGGTGAGGGGTTTTATTGTCTTGATGTTAGCAACCGTCATCAGCGGACAGTTGGAACTCAGGTTGCTTAAATTTTTATTAGAAAAATTGGTATTGGGTTCTGCTGTAGCGATGGCAGTAATTTTCCAATCTCAATTTCGTCGTTTTTTAGAACAGATTGGTCGAGGAGAAATATTACCTCTGTTCAAAAGTTCGGGAAGACCCAGGACTCAACCCGATAGCGCGATCGATCGCATTGTCGAAGCCGTAAAAGAACTATCCCAAAACCGTACGGGAGCATTAGTCTTAATGGAAACCACAGGATCTTTAGAAGAAGAAGATTTTGTGTCTCCTGGAGTGACTTTAAATGCCGAAGTATCGAAAGAACTTTTACAAACCATTTTTCAAACTAGTACTTTGTTACATGATGGTGCTGTGCTAATCAGTGATTCGAGAATTTTAGCCGCAGCAGTAATCTTACCTCTCTCCGAACGTACTGCTTCTCGTCAGTTGGGTACTCGCCATCGCGCTGCAATGGGAATTACCGAACGAGTTGAAAAATGTTTGTGTATTGTCGTATCGGAAGAAACGGGTTCGATCTCGTTGGCAGAAAAAGGAACGTTAAATAGACCCCTAACCAGTAGTAAACTTAAAGAATTGTTGCAAGCTAGATTTGCTCCCATAGTAGAGCGAGATGCAGCAGCACGTCTGAGTAGGAAGATTGGTTTTCAAGGAAAAGTTTTATTGGAAAAACTCTTGCGCCTGCGACCTTCAGATTTTCATAAGAAAAATTAAACAACGAAGTTTAATAACTGCCCGTTCGACATTAGATATTTAAAGATGAGCCTAGAGCCTGTTACTTTGGAACAATTACCCACAGATTTGGACGCAAACCGCCTGCCACAGCACGTAGCAGTAATTATGGACGGTAACGGTCGCTGGGCAAAAAATCAAGGAAAACCGCGCATTATAGGTCATCAAAAAGGAGTAGACGCCCTCAAGAATTTGTTACGTTGCTGCAAAGATTGGGGAATTCCTGCTTTAACGGCTTATGCTTTTTCAACGGAAAATTGGGGTAGACCCCGCAATGAAGTCCAGTTTTTAATGACTTTGTTCGAGCGCGTTTTGAGGCGGGAATTGGAGGAAATGAAACAAGAAAACGTCAGAATCCGTTTTGTGGGTAATCTGGAAGATTTACCCGAATCTCTTCGCCAAGAAATCGCTCGCTCGATGGAAGATACGAAAAACAATCAAGGAATTGAATTTACGATCGCGACTAATTATGGTGGCAGACAGGAAATCGTTCGGGCTTGTCAAGATCTTGCTTCCAAAGTAGAACTAGGCTATTTAGAACCTTCACAGATTGACGAACAGTTATTCGAGCAACATTTATACACTAAAGATTTGCCTCATCCCGATCTTTTAATTCGTACCAGCGGAGAAATGCGCATTAGTAATTTTTTACTCTGGCAAATGGCATACGCTGAAATTTATGTCACTCCGACTTTGTGGCCCGATTTTGATCGCCTTGAATTTCACAAGGCTTTATTGACCTATCAAAAACGCGATCGTCGTTTTGGCAAAGTTAAGTAAGATGAATTACTTAAATGTTTGCTACAAATGGAGTTTCAAAAATAAAATCCCACCCTGTAATAGATGGAATCTTAGATGAGGTAAGGTGAAATAGTACTTTTTTAATCTAATAATAAAATTTTAGGGATATTGGCGATTGTTCTTTGAAACGGTTGTGTATTGCCCGTAACTCTGACAAGCACTAGCGCACCTTGAATTGATATCATGGCATCTTCCGCTCGAATGATTGCTTCTTCTGGTGTCACGCCTGTTTCTTCTACTACCTTAGCTAATTCGTTTAGCCATCTTTGAAGGGATGCTTCTAATTGTTGGTGAAATAAATTATCTGCTTCGCCCAAAGACATCACCGCCAAAATACAAGGAGATTGACCGCTTTTGTAGAATTTATCTAAGCCTTCTGTCATGGCTAAAATACGCTCTCTTACCGTTCCAGGCGATTGCAAGGGAATAAAGATATTTTCCTCAACCCAATCGGCAATCTGTTCTAAAACTGCTTTCGCCATCTGTTCTTTGCCTCCTTGAAAGTGGTGATAGAGGCTGGCTTTTTTCAACCCTGTTGCTGCTGACAATCGAGATACAGTTGCTCCTTCATAGCCATAATGGCGGAACACGGGAATTAGTTTGGTAATTATTTCTTCTTTTGGCATTTAATTAAGATTACTTCTTGGTTGATTATACCGAATGTTCGTTAGTGAATATAGGAGATCCCTAGAAAAGGAAAATTCATTGTTAACACTTTCACCAAGTGTTCGATATTTCCAACGCAATGACTAACCAAACAAACAGGCTGAATTAAAAAAGTTTTTTTGTATTTTTCTTGACTTAAATAAATTTCAAGCTATACTAATGATCGTAGTAAAAAATAGCCTCTTGCCAACAAGACAAGGACAATGAATATCTAGACAAGCCATTAATCAATAGATCTTTTCCTGAGACATATAGGTCACTTCCAAGACAAACAAGAAAAGAGTCAGTCAATCTACAAAACTAGACTGAAACCCGTTGATTAAGATATCTGGCATAGGCTTAAGTGCCACAGATTTTATTGCTAATTTAAGGTGAATCAAGGTATTCGATCGGGACAGTTGTGAAAGCAACCCATTGTCTAGTGGGCATTTTTGTCACGATCTGGCGAGCGATATATCTTATCATTAATTAACAATTAGCATTATAATAGGCATCGTTGCCATCAGAAATTAGATTGGTAGCACAACATCCCCGATCTGGGTTGAAATTCAAACCCTAAACGGTTAGATATGCACCAATTCGCGACCTCATTAAATAGCACGTAAAATCTACTGCGCGGTCAGCGTTTCGAGGACACCTCGAAACTACGCGCACTGAATAGTGTTACTTCCAGGTAATCTATTGCGATCGTGCGGTCATAAATTAATCATAAACCTATAGACAAAAATGAAAGACCTTACTCGATATCGGAACATAGGCATCTTCGCCCACGTAGATGCAGGAAAAACCACTACTACCGAAAGAATCCTCAAACTTACTGGTAAAAGCCACAAAATCGGTGAGGTTCATGATGGAGAAGCAACAACTGACTTCATGGATCAAGAAAAAGAGCGCGGTATTACAATTCAATCTGCTGCGACTAGCTGCTTCTGGAAAGATCATCAGTTAAACATCATTGATACTCCTGGTCACGTTGACTTTACCATCGAGGTATATCGTTCCTTAAAAGTATTGGACGGCGGTATTGGCGTGTTCTGTGGTTCGGGTGGGGTTGAGCCTCAGTCTGAGACTAACTGGCGTTATGCTAACGAATCCAAAGTAGCAAGAATCATCTACGTAAACAAGTTAGACCGTACTGGTGCTGATTTTTACAGCGTTTGCCAACAAGTTGAAAACATTTTGGCTGCGACTCCTTTGGTAATGGTATTGCCTATCGGAATCGAAAATGATTTTGTTGGTGTAGTCGATCTTCTAACCGAAAAAGCTTGGGTATGGGATGATTCTGGTCAACCAGAAAACTTTGAAATCAAAGATGTTCCTGCAGACATGGCTGACAAAGTAGCGGAATATCGCGAAAAACTAATTGAAACTGCGATCGAACAAGATGACGATTTGATGGAAAAATATCTCGAAGGAGAAGAGCTTTCTATTGATGAAATCAAAGCTTGTATCCGTAAAGGTACTCGCGAGTTGGCTTTCTTCCCCACTTACTGTGGTTCTTCCTTTAAAAATAAAGGGGTACAGTTAGTATTAGATGCAGTAGTAGACTATTTACCTAATCCTACAGAAGTTAACCCTCAGCCTGAAGTGGATTTAGAAGGTCACGAAACTGGTGAATACGCCATTGTCGATCCCGAAAAACCCTTGCGTGCTTTAGCATTCAAAATTATGGATGACCGTTATGGCGCGTTAACTTTCACTCGGATCTATTCTGGTACGTTGAAAAAAGGCGAATCTGTACTTGATACTGCTACTGGTAAAACCGAGCGTGTCGGACGTATGGTTGAGATGCACGCAGACTCTCGCGAAGAGATTGACTCCGCCCAAGCAGGAGATATTATTGCGATCGTCGGTTTGAAAAATGTACAAACAGGTCACACTCTTTGCGACCCCAAACAGCCTGCAACCCTAGAACCAATGGTCTTCCCCGACCCTGTAATTTCTATTGCCGTAACACCCAAGAACAAAGGTGCTTCGGAAAAAATGGGTATTGCACTCAGCAAGATGGTACAAGAAGATCCTTCTTTCTATGTCGAAACCGACCACGAAAGTGGTGAAACTATCATTAAAGGTATGGGCGAACTTCACCTAGATATTAAGGTGGATATCCTCAAGCGCACTCACAAAGTAGAAGTAGAAGTAGGTAAGCCTCAAGTAGCTTATCGCGAGTCGATCACTAAAACTATTAGTGATAGTTACACTCACAAGAAACAATCTGGTGGTTCTGGCCAGTTTGGTAAAATCGATTATACTATTGAGCCTGGAGAGCCTGGATCTGGTTTTGAATTCGAGTCCAAAGTTACTGGCGGTAACGTACCTCGGGAATTCTGGCCTGCGGTAGAAAAAGGTTTTGCTAACAGTTTGGAAAAAGGCGTTTTAGCTGGATTCCCTCTAGTAGATCTGAAAATCACTTTAAACGATGGTGCATTCCACCCCGTAGACTCTAGTGCGATCGCTTTTGAAATTGCGGCTAAGTCTGGCTACCGTCAATCCATACCCAAAGCAGGTCCTCAAATTCTTGAGCCTATTATGAACGTTGATGTATTTACTCCTGACGATCATATGGGTGATGTAATTGGCGACCTTAATCGTCGTCGCGGTATGATTAAGTCTCAAAATACTACTCCTATGGGTGTCAGAATCAAAGCCGAAGCTCCTTTAAGTGAAATGTTTGGTTACATTGGTGATTTGCGTACTATGACTTCTGGACGCGGACAATTCTCGATGGAATTCTCCCATTATTCTCCTTGTCCTAGAAACGTTGCCGAAGAAGTAATTGCTGAAGCTAAAGCACGTCAAGAAGCTAAGTAAATCTCCCTCGATTTAAAGATTGTTTTGTTTGCTAGATCGATATGTTATCTAGTCAAGTAATCAATAGTTGAACCGTCTACTAAATTAATAGTAGACGGTTTTTTAACAATATTTTTAATTAAAGAGTTGAATTTATTTTAGTGAATGTCAATATACGGTAATACCCCATGTTCGGGAATCAACAGAAAATATTAAGCTATGTATAGAGTTGTTCTACTCAATATCTTGTTACAATTGTTTACAAAGTTGTCAGCGTCAGTCCTAAATTTATGCCTCAACAGACATTATCTACAGTAAACACCATCAACGTTCCCTCTCAGGCGATAGACACCTACGAAGATACCGCTTTGGCATACGACGAACCAGATGCCGACTGGCGTTACAACCCAGAAACTAATAACGCACGATATCGCAATCGTCCTTTTGCTGTCTTAGGTAGATTTTTCGCCATTGTTTTTCCATTTTCCATTTTTGCTTTGGGAGTTTGGTGGGACAATTTTACGGGAAATTCGATTATCAAGCAGAAACAAAAAGCCCGTCAGTTAATCAAAATTTTGACTAAGCTAGGCCCTGCATATATTAAAATTGGTCAGGCTCTTTCTACTCGACCTGATGTAGTTCCTCCTACTTATCTAGAAGAATTAACTACCTTACAGGATAAAATTCCCTCTTTCCCCAATGAAGTAGCTTTCCGTTTTATTGAAGAAGAATTAGGTAGAAGACCAGAAGAAATTTATGCCGAACTTTCTCCTCAACCCATTGCAGCCGCTTCTTTGGGACAGGTTTATAAAGGTAAGTTGAAAACAGGAGAAGAAGTAGCCGTTAAGGTTCAGCGTCCTGGGTTGAATAATCGCATTAGCTTAGATATCTATATCATGCGTTTATTAGCTGGTTGGGTACAGGATAATGTTAAATTTGTTCGCTCCAATCTACGAGCTATCATTGACGAGTTGGCAGAGCGAATTTTTGAAGAAACCAATTATAACCAAGAAGGACGTAACGCTAATAAATTCAACGAACTTTATGGCTATATAGAAGAAATTTATGTTCCTAAAATCTATTGGGAATACACTGGTAAGCGGGTTCTCACTATGGAGTGGATTGATGGCACTAAACTTACCGACATTGAAGCAGTACAAGCCCAGGGGATTGATGCCACCCATCTAGTCGAAGTAGGGGTAGAATGCTCTCTCAGACAGCTTTTAGAACACGGCTTTTTCCACGCCGATCCCCATCCAGGTAACTTGTTAGCCATGAAGGATGGTCGGTTGGCTTATCTAGACTTCGGCATGATGAGTCGAATTAAGCCTTATCAAAGATATGGTTTGATTGAAGCTGTCGTTCACTTGGTAAATCGAGATTTTGAGTCTTTATCCCAAGATTATGTCAAACTAGACTTTTTGACTCCTGACACTAACTTAGAACCAATTGTACCTGCCTTAGCTAACGTGTTTGGCAATGCTTTAGGAGCGACAGTAGCAGAATTAAACTTTAAAAGTATTACCGATCAAATGTCGGCAATGATGTATGAGTTTCCTTTTACCGTACCTGCTTATTATGCTTTAATTATTCGTTCGATGGTAACTTTAGAGGGTATTGCCATTGGTATCGATCCTGAGTTTAAAGTACTTAGTAAAGCTTATCCTTACATTGCTAAAAGATTGCTAACTGACCCCGCACCAGAATTGAGAGCATCTTTAAAAGATTTGCTATTTAAAGAAGAAGGCTTTCGCTGGCATCGTTTAGAAAACTTGCTCAACAATGCTACTGGTTCTAGAGACTATGACTTTGACGGAGTAGTAGATCAAGCATTAGATTACTTATATAGCGATCGCGGTATTTTTATCCGCGAAAAAATTGCTGAAGAGCTAGTCAATGTCATTGATAGTTTTGGACGCAGAGCTATTTTCAATATTTCTACTGCTTTTCGCCAGCAAATTGGTTTGGCAGTCCAAGAAACTCCCGCAGAGTTTCAAGAAGATTCTTACACCATGACTCATTTAAGAAATATCATTGGTATTCTCCAGCAAACTCCTGGTTTCGACCCAGGTCGCTTAATTTCTGTGGTCGCCAAAATTATTACCAGACAAGAGACCCAGCAAATTGGTCAGCAAGTAGCAGAAAGACTAGCTCAGAAAATGGCAGCTAGATTAATTAGAAATCTTTTGTTAGAAGAAAACTCTACTCAACAGCCAAAAGCATTACCAGCTAGTTAAGTGAAAAGATAGAATAATGAAGAAAGAAAAAGAAGCACTATGGTCATAGTGCTTCTTTTTAACTATATTACCGAGTTGATAGTGATAAGAGAAAACTTGTCTGCTATCACTAAAATAATTATTTCATAGGTGTTTTGTAATTCAGCCAACTTCATTTAATCTTCGCCGAGCATATATCTTATCTATACATAAAAATATTCCAGCCAAGATATATTAAAGAGGTTTTTTCTCGGTAGCAATCATTCTCGCTGCGATCGCACCACCCAGAAAACCAAACAAATGCCCTTCCCAAGATACGCCAATACGACTAGGAAGCACTCCCCAAATTAGACCGCCATAAATAATTGCCACAAATACTGACAAAGCGATCGAGGGAAAGTTTTTTTGGAAGTAACCCCGCAATAACAAAAATCCCAGATAAGCGTAGATTAAAATGCTCGCACCAATATGAACCGAATTAGGCGCGCCAAAGATCCAGACTCCCAAACCACCAACTACCGTCCCGATAAAAGTAACGATATAAAGATCGCTAGTTTCTTGTAACATGGTTAACCACCCCAAAACAAGAAAGGGAACGGTATTAGCAATTAGATGACCAAAACCTCCATGTAGTAGGGGGGCGAGAAAAATTCCCCACAATCCCGATGCTTGACGAGGTTTGATGCCGTATTGGTCTAGATTGCCTTGAAAAACTAGCATATCTAAGATTTCGACCGCCCAAAATAATGATAGCGAAGCAATTAATACTTTTAATTCTTTCAAAACTGGTTTCTTTCTAGCTGACTTTCGATAATAGCTACTCATATAAATTATAGATTATTTACTTACTAGATATAGTGACAAACAGAAAGAGTACAAAGTTTCTTTAACAAACTTATGCTTAGATAAACAGTTTAATTATGTCTGTGGTCTGGTTGTTTTGTCGAGGGAAGAATCAGCAAGGGCAAAGTTGAGGTTTGAAAAATGGAATGAAAGAATTATGATATATATCAACGCCATTTGCTATAAGGTTTAACTTGTTTGCAGAGCATTAAAACCGCAATAAAAAAGAATAGGAAACAAAAATTAATATTTACAGGGATTTTTGGTCTTTGTGAATAGAACATTTTCAGATTAGGAGGAATTAAATTAAATGAAGAGATTTGTAGGCATTATAGCTGCCTTGTTGTTAATCTTGGGTTCTTGGGGATTTGCAGGAGCAGCCCAAGCTAG
The DNA here is from genome assembly GCF_058530065.1 of Waterburya sp. Lineage (NCBI taxonomy): Bacteria > Bacillati > Cyanobacteriota > Cyanophyceae > Pleurocapsales > Pleurocapsaceae > Waterburya > Waterburya sp. The sequence goes on from NZ_JBZNBU010000163.1 coordinate 28,614, forward strand.
TGAAATGGGGATGTTTAATGTCCAATCTCCCGCACTTTTGGCTCGTATTAATACAGCAGATGCTAAGCGTAGAGAATTGGTTAGAGGCAAGTTGGATTTGAACAACAGTGATGTTCGAGAATTCCGCAAATTACCTGGATTTTATCCTACTCTTGCTAGCAAAATCATCCAAAACGCGCCTTACAATGATGTAAACGATGTTTTGGATATTCCTGGCTTAAGCGAACGTCAAATCGAACGTCTGCAAGCAAACATGGAGCAATTTATTGTTACTGATGTTGAAGCTTCTATGAATGCGGGAGATGACCGTTATAATCCAGGACTATATTAAAAAAACTTAACTAATTAAATTATTGAGTTTTGATCGAGCCACGTTTGTCAATCGAGCGTGGTTTTTTGGTCGGGATGTGGCATGATAAATTTCAATTAAGATGTGTCAGCAAAGTTAAAATTGAATTATTCTAAGTTCGATGTAATAGTAGTAGGTTCGGGTGCAGCAGGACTTTATGGAGCGTTGTGTCTGCCTTCGGATTTACAAGTTATCCTGATTACCAAGGACAAACTTAACACGGGAGCGAGTGATTGGGCGCAAGGAGGGATAGCCGCAGCAATTAGCCCTGAAGATTCTCCTCAATGGCATTTGCAAGATACTCTCAAGGCTGGTGCTGGGTTGTGCGATCGCGATGCAGTTGAATTTCTGGTTAATAATGCAGCTAAATCGATTAAATCTTTAGTAGATATGGGAGTGGCATTCGATCGCCATCAAAATCAACTGGCAATGACTCTAGAAGCTGCTCATTCTCGACCTAGAGTACTTCATGCAGCTGACACGACAGGAAGGGCAATTGTGGCTACTTTAGCCCAACAGGTATTACAGCGAGATAATATACAAGTTCTTTCTGGAGCTTTTGCCTTACAACTGTGGCAAGATGAGGATAACCAAGCCTGTCGGGGAATCAGCGTCCTCAAATCGGGAAAAATTAGCTGGATTCGTTCTTCAGCAGTGATTTTAGCTACGGGAGGAGGAGGACAGGTATTTTCCCAAACTACCAATCCCGCAGTCAGTACTGGAGATGGAGTTGCGATCGCTTGGCGTAGCGGAGCGACCATTAGAGATACAGAATTCGTGCAGTTTCATCCCACCGCTTTAACCGTGACTGGCGCGCCCCGTTTTTTAATCAGCGAGGCTGTTAGAGGAGAAGGAGCGCATTTAATCGATAAAACAGGCAACCGTTTCGCTTTTGACTACCATCCCGATGGGGAATTAGCCCCCAGAGATGTTGTCAGTAGAGCTATTTTTACCCACTTGCAAAAAACGGGCGACGATAATGTCTATCTAGATCTGCGGCCGATTCCTCAAGAGCGCATTCGCTATCGTTTTCCCAATATTATTCGCGTCTGCCAACATTGGAATGTCGATTTATTTAGCAGTCCTATTCCTGTTGCTCCTGCTGCTCATTATTGGATGGGAGGAGTGGCAGTAGATACTATGAATCGCACTTCTATTCCTGGACTTTATGCCGTGGGAGAAACTGCTAGTACTGGAGTTCATGGAGCAAATCGTCTTGCTAGTAATTCTTTACTGGAATGTGTAGTTTATGCTTCCCAACTAGCTAAATTACAAGCTATGCCTTTAGAAATAGATTCTTCTCCAAAGATTTTAGAGGTGGATGAAAATTGGCAAGAAGCGGTCGATTTGATTAACTCAGTAAGACAAGAGTTACCAGATTTAGTATGGCAAAGTGCGGGTATTTGTCGTCACGAAACAACTATGACCCAAGCAATATCTAAAGTAAAATTGTGGCGATCGCAATTTATGAATTTACCTTTAAAGCAATATTTATTGGATTTATCTCCCCAACAAGAGATTGTACTTAATTCTCCCCAAGCAGAATGCCAATTAAAACTTTATGCAGAAACTTTTAACCTGCTCAATATTAGTTATTTAATTCTTAAAAGTGCTATTTATCGCACTGAAAGTAGAGGGGGACACTATCGCCTAGACTATCCTCAAGCTTCCCCAGAATGGGAGCTACACACAGTCATCAACGGAGAATCGATCGACCGTACATAGCTAGAGAAAAATAATTAAATTGAATAAATTAAATTTAAAACTAGAGTTGTGAAAACTTACTAGTAGCAGCTAATAATTCTCTTGATTCTTGTTTGACCATGCCTACCATAGCAGCTTGTTGTAAATTGATAAATGCTTCTAGATCTTCTAGCTCGTATTTATCTTTTAACTTTTTACGCAGTTTATCTTCTGCTTCCAAGGTCAAGTAGCCTGTATGTATCGCCTGTTTTACTATTTCGCGGATGAGTTCCATAATGAATTATTAACTCCTAATTTTTATATTCTTTGGGATTTAATCACTCTAGGCATATATAAAAAAATTTAAATAAATTAAAAAAGTAAGCCAAGAACTTTATTTAGATAACCGTATCTATCGATATGTTTATCTAACAATTATTAAATTTTAATTAAAGTTGAGTGTTTATCCTGTAATTTCGATCGCGCGATCGATATCCATAAACTCACAATTACAAGTTAGAGGGCTAACTAGACAACAATACTTACAATAGACAGTAAACCATTGATTTAGTAAGCTTTAGCAATCGTTCGGTGGTTAGAAAAACTTCTCAGTTGCTTATATAAAATAACTAAAAAAGTAGACCATATTATTTTAAGCTATGTGCAAACACTCAAAAGATGATTTAAAATACATCTCATATCAGTAATTTTACTCACTATTATGCCTTCAGTTTTATAAAATGGTACTATGAATACACAAAATATATTATTTAACGGATGTTACCCACTTATTCATCAATCTGCTGGTATTGGGTAAACGATTGCTAATGCCTACTCTATAGTCTTCTCAGATCCCAAATTGTCTAAAATCAGTCAATTAATTCTAAAGGTACTGCGGGCATCGATATTTTGAAATTACTACCCTTGCCTACTTTGCTATTTACAGAGATAGATCCGCCACAACGCAAGACTAATTGCTGTACTAAAGTTAGACCCAAACCTGCTCCTGTTACTTCTTCGGCAATAGTTGGCTTAGTCCGATAGAAGCCATGAAAAATCTTATTGATCTCGCTATTAGGAATCCCTACTCCCGTATCATTAACTGAGATTTCCACATAATCATTATCATTTTTAAAAGTCGCTTGAACGAATACTCTTCCTTTGGGTGAAGTAAACCTCAAACTATTACTGAGGAGATTAATAATAATTTGTCTAAACCAAGTACGGGGGCAAAATATAGGAGGAATATTTGTGGGGATGGTGTAGCCTAGCTGAATATTTTTTTCTTCTGCCAAAGGTTGATAGGTGCTAACTATACCAGGTACTAAATCATTAAGGTGCAAATACTCGGCTTCTATAGGAGTGTCTAATTGCAGCAATTCTAGCAAACCTCCCACCAGAGAATTTTGACGATCGCATTCATCGCTAACCATTTGGAGATAGCGTTGACGTTGTTCTCCCTTAATTTGTTTTGATTCGAGTAAGCTAAGAGCCGTTTTCATGTGAGTGATCGGCGAGCGCAATTCTTGAACTAATTTATTCAGAAAATCTTCTTGCAAGCCAAGCACCGTAGCACCTTTTTCCGTTTGATGATTGGTTTTAGCTAAAGAATTTAGATTTGTTTGTATGGTTTCGCTATGACTAATTTGTTTTAACAGTAATTCTCCAGAGAATTTATTTTGAGTATTAAAATCGACATTAGTTACTAAATGCTGTTCTGGAATAGGGAAAAGTCTTGAAGAAACATTTGTCGAAATTTCTCCTAAAATTCGCTCTATTACTGCGGTATCGAAACTAGAAACCATTTCTAAATAAGGTTGCTGCAATCTTTTACCTGAAGATTCTATTTGGATTTTTCCTTTTTGCCACTGAGCTATAACTAAAATACAAAAATTAGGAGCAGAAACAATTAAGAAAGATTCTTTTTGTAAGATAGATGTTCGCTCAAATTTTAAAGAAACAATGGGAGTTCCTTCAGTGTTTTTATCGAAAAAAGTGCTAGTAGGATAGTTGTGTTTGCTATTACATAAATAAATTTTTTCTGTATTACCCTCTTGCTGTAATTTTTGTACTTTATCGAACCAGCTCTTCGTTTGAGGTAATTTTACCCAAACCGTTGCCCGTAACTGTTTCTCAATTACTAAGTCAATAATGCAACTAATGTGGGATTTGAGAGTCTCTGAACCAATAGATATAGAAGCAAGAGGTCGTTCTAAGTTCTGGGTTAACTGGAACAAAGAAAGTTCGGAGATAGCAATATTCATATGATTTAGAGATGCACTATTAGAGCTAGCAGAATTAGAGGTTAAAGGGTAAAGAAAACCCAAAATTAAAATAATGAAGAATAAACTTAGGTAAGATTATCGATAAATAATTAATAACTATGGCAGACAAATGCTTAAAGTGGCAACTACAGATTTAGCTAAAGCTTCTAAAGCATAACCTCCTTCTAGCCCGAATAAAGGAAAATTCGTTATTTTCAAGACATATTCTGTTAATAAATTATAATCTTGAGGCTGCAAAGCCATAGCAGCTAAGGGATCGTCTTGATTGGCATCATAGCCAGCACTGACAATTAAAATGTCTGGCTTAAAATTTTGAAAAAAGGGTATTACTTCCCTTTCAAAAACTAATTGATAGTCGGCAATTTGGCTACCTTCTATCATTGGTAAATTGAGAATATTATTATATTTACCTGTTTGGTGTTGGTTAATTCCCGTACCTGGGTAACAAGGATGTTGGTGCAAAGAACAATATCCAATTTGAGGATTATCTTTGACAATCGCTTCCGTACCGTTACCATGGTGAACGTCCCAATCTAAAATCCCGACTCGTTCGATTCCTGGCTTGGTTAAGGCATATTCAGCAGCGATCGCTGCATTAGAAAATAAACAAAAACCCATGGCTGTATCTCTGGTAGCATGATGACCTGGAGGACGAGATAAGACAAATGTCGGTTGGCGATCGCTCAAGATAAGATCGATTCCATCTAGCCAAGCACTTACTGCTAATAAAGCGACATCATAACTCCGCGCTGATATGGGAGTATCTCCATCTAAGTAACCCCCTCCTTTTTCTGCAACCCGTTTGATGCGCTCGATATGTTCTGAAGTGTGTACTTTTTGGATTTCAGACAAGACATTTCTCTCTTGGCTGGGGGTTGGTAAATGCCAGGCTATTTCTTGTTGCCATTCTACTTGTTTTAAGGCTGAGGCGATCGCTGTCAATCGTTTGGCTTTTTCTGGATGACCGTATCCCGTATCGTGTTCGAGGAATTCTGGCGAATAGATGACCGAGATTTTGCTCATAGTTTAGAGGTCTATTGGCGATATTCCTCTTTCATCATAAAGAAGTTCTCTAGATCGTAGATCGCATATCTCGATTTATTTAGATTCTTTTAATTTTTTTAGTCAAGCTATCTTCCAGGATTGCCATTATTATTTTCTGCTTCAATAAATAACTGTTCTAAAATTTCCAGATCGTAATAAGCATTACCATTAATATAACTTTCTAACTTGCCATCTTTACCACTAACTTCTAGTAATCTTCCCCTAGACAATCCTCTAATGTCCATTAGTTTTCTAGCTTGTAAAACTGGATCTGTTCCATTGGGAAGGGTGACCAAAATATTTTTGCTATTACAAAGATCTCCTTTCTCAGCTACCGCACAAAGTACGGGAGATTGATTCACATGACCCGCACCGATATATCTTAAAATATCATTGTCGTAGAAAGTTTGGAATCTTTGAGCTACAGTTTGACAACGTTTTTCTGCAGACCATTGTTCCGAAACATTGCGCTTAAAGTTCAACATATTCATATTCCCCCTAATAGTACGAGCAGAAACATAATAATCATTATTAATTTTCTGACAACTATATTTATTACTCGATGCTTCCGCAGCAGGAGTCAATGCTGCAATCGTAGTTGAAATAGCCAATAAAGCAATTATTTTGCCAACTGAAGGGGATTTCATTTCAGCACTCCAAATTTTTTAGTAACATTTTATAGTTATATAATATGTATATAGTACTAGGGATTATGCAAAGTTTATAAGAGTTGCTGTTTAAAGCTTTAATGAAGAATACTTTTTAGAAGTTATACAGATTATAAATCGCGATTAATTGTAATAGTTATTAGCATACTGAGGATTAAGATTAACAGCCTGATTGTAATCGGCGATCGCCTGTTGCTCTTGTCCTAGGGTATGATGAACAAAACCCCGATGATAATATGCTTCGGCAGCTTGGGAATCGATTTGAATAGCGCGATTGTAGTCGGCGATCGCTCGTTGATATTCTTCTAAATTAAAATAAGCTTTTCCCCTACCAATATAAGCATCAACGGCATTGGGATTGAGAAAAATAACCTGATTGAAATTAGCCACTACTTGCACGTCTTGACCGAGTTCTAGGTGTTTCAAAGCTCTTTGGTAATAAGCTTCTATATAATCGGGATCGAGAGCGATCGCTGTAGTGTAATCAGCGATCGCTTTTTCCGCTCGATCTAATTGACTGTAGGCAGATCCGCGATAGAAAAACAAACTAGCATTACCGCCATCTGCCTCTAAAGCAGCATCAAAATTTTCAATAGCAGCGGTAAAATCATTTAAACCATAATAAGCCTCTCCTTTACCCTGCCAAGCATCAAAATCCGCTGCATCTAGCTCCAAAGCTCGAAGAAATTGCGCGATCGCGCCTCGATAGTCTTGTTGCTGTAATTTTTCTCTGCCAATAGTTACTACGTCGGCAGGACGAGTTACAGTTGTCAGAACAGTAAAAGATTCTCGTTTATCGAGATAAATCTCTACTGGTATTGCCAAACCGCGATGCGCCCTACCAAATTCATCGGAAATAGTCCGACCATTTACCCCTACCAAATAACCATCTAGATCGAAAATCCCCCCACCCGAAGCACCGTCAGTAGTAGGAGTATTATGAACGATGCGATAGCCGTTTTCTCCTGTTTCCAGATTGCTAATAATCATGGTCTCTTCAAAAAAATAAGACCTTTCTGGTATCTTATAAATAGGATCGGGATACCCTGCTACATAACCATCAATCGATTCTGCCAAATCTTCAGAACTGCCCAATTCTGCCATTGCATAATCTTCTTCACTAACAAAATAGGCAACTGCCAGATCGATCTTAAAATTATCCAAACTCTTAACTGCAATTACATTGTGGATCTGACCATCAGCTGTTTTAACTTGAAAACTCCCCCCTCCTTTAAAAACGTGCTTACAAGTCAAAATAGTATACCGATTGCCAGTTTGCCCGATAATTGTCCCCGTTCCAGTATCGTGTTTTCCTTCCAGTTGGACTGTATATTCTCTAACGATTTCCTTGACCTCAGCAATATCTAAAGCCATTACTGATTGAGCAGTTAAAGCGATCGTCGTAACAATTCCCATAACAGGAACAAAAGGTAAGTATCTATTCACGGTAAGGAGGTTTTTTCTTGATTCAACTTAGGATAACTCATACCAAATTAATTAATGTTGGCGACAGATAAAAATAATCTAATGGTGGGGTGGGCAATGCACTAAAGTACTTCCTTCGGTCGCCCACTCTACAAATTATCTGTTGCATTCTTGTTTGTATTTAGTATTACGTTAGATTGGAAAAAAAGAGATTGTTTAATATCAAAAAACTTTGGTAGAAAAAACAAAAAAGAGAATCACCATTGATTCTCTAGCTTAATTTTGATGTTTGACATTAAATAAAAATTAATTGACTACAGAATAACTATTAGGATCGTCTGGAGTACTGTTGTAAGTTTGACTAAAAGCATCGTTTTGAAGGACAAAAATATTGTCTTGAAAATCCACTCCAGGGGTATTTGCTGGATCGGAAACATCACTTTTGCCTACCTCAAAAGCAATTATTCGTTCGTCATTTTCTAAACCATCGATAGTATACACGCCAGTAGGGCTTTCTGTTGCCAGTCCTTTACTAACCAAAAATTCTCCTAAAGATATTTGATCGCCAGAATCGACTGTAATAGTTCCATCATTATTCATATCATAGGGCGGATAATCATTTACAGAAATAACAGACCCTTCTTTAAACATCCTTACATAAGGATTTGATGAAGTTTCTCCTTGGTTGTAAACATATCCATTACTGTCACAACTACTGCCACTACAACTTGTAGGAGTGCCATTAAAAGTTCTCGGATCGTTAAAATCAATTACATGGGAAATTGCGACAACATCGTTATCAGGATCGGTATGCCAATCGTCATTTGCTCCTAAAGCTTTGTTACCTGCAAAATCTTGTATATCGGTAGTGTTACCATGTCCATTACCCAATCTGCTGTTGAGACATTGAGTACCAGAAGCTACACCTCTGGGCACAGAAGAGATAATTAATGTATCTCCTTGTATTTGTATTGGTTGAGGTTGTCGATTTGTTTGATGATCCCACTTACTTAAATCGCTGGGATTACTTGTGCTACTACCAAAATCTGTTCTCATCGACCAATCAACTTTAGGAGTTCCTCCTCTACAGGAAAAACTGGGATCGAGAGTTCTAAAAGAAGTTACATATCCGCCAAAATCAATAGAATTATTATCTGGTGCGGTTCTAGCTCTAGCTACAGCTTTAGTATCTGCGGAATAAGTATCGGTATTTATGCCATCCGCTTGTTTGGTTTCTCCAGTAAAGTAAAGCTGGGCGGTAATTGCTAGTCCATCTATATCAGCGGCATCATCATTGTTTACCAATCCATCATTGTTAATATCTAATGCACTATCAGCAATAGTAACTTCGCCATCGCCATTTGTATCGGTTAAATTGTCTGCATTGTTATATACACCATCTCCATTAAGATCTGCTGCGGTATCGTCGGCAAAGGTAATTAGACCATCGCCATTTGAATCTGCTGCATTTTCAGCTATACCATCGCCGTCATTATCTACGATACAAGCAAAGAAACCCTGGTAATTAACTGTTTCACCAGCATCAGCAACATCACCATCTGCATTATAATCACAACTAGCAGTTTGATTTGCATCGCTTACACCATCCACTAATGCTTGGTTCTCCCAATTTGTAATATTACCAGCATCAGTATAGTTACCATTAGCATCAAAGTTAGGTCCCCATCTATAAATTACTAAAGGACCTTTCCAAGGAGAGTTATTTTCTGGTGGAGCAACAGAATATACTACGGCTTGAGTAACTCCAGGAATTTGTAAAGCTAACCTCGCTGTACCTCCCGTCGGAAGAGAGTAACCAGGAGCAATTGTTTCATCAACTTCTGTTGTACCAGCATCATCATTAGTATTCAAATTTCCAATAGATGTATCGACTACAACAGCACTAGCTCGACGCATCTCATCGGAGATAAACTCTGAAGCGCGAGATAGGTCATTTCGGACTAAAGTTTCGGAATTTCCTTTTTGAGTCAGTCGCAATACTTGCATTAAGCCAAATCCTAATGCACCAATTACGAAAATACTCATAATCAAACCAACTAGTAGTTCGGTAAGAGTAAAACCCGAATTAGAATTTAATTTATTTTTTTTTAAAAGTTTGTGAAACTCTTTGTTTTTCATATTGAGAAAAGCTTTTGTATATAAAACTAAAAATAGTTATTTAGTACTCAGACAATCAGTAATTAATGAAAAATACAATTACCTATAATTGTCGTAATTTATACTATTTACTATCCCAATATAGTTGGAGAATTTAAAGAGTGTAAATTGGTAAAGACACCGATTTTTAAGTGAAGCTGGGGTAAAGATCGGGCAAATTACTTTGGTTTTTAATCAATTTTTTTATGAAGTAAGGTGGGCATTGCCCACCCTACCTAAATCTTTTATTTACGTAGATTAATTTATTATTTATTCTGGAATAACTTGGAATTCAACAGTGGCAACAACTTCGGGGTGTAATTTTACTGTTGCTTGGTAGTCTCCAGTAGTGCCAATATCGGGAACTTCAATCCCGCGACGATCTACTTCAATACCTGCTTGCTCTTTAATAATGTCAGCAATTTCTTGAGTGGTAACAGTACCAAAGATAGAGTTCTCTTCCCCGACTTTCTTGCGAATAGTTAGCTTACCAATAGTTTTGAAAGCAACTTTTTTGTTTTCTGCTGCTTGTTTTTCAGCTAGTTTTTGTTGTCTTTCTTTTTCTCTTCTAAGTTCTACTTGTTTGATGATTCCTTTGGTTGCCAGACTAGCCAATCCTTGAGGGATTAGATAGTTACGAGCATAACCAGGAGCGACATCTACTAAATCGCCATTATTACCTAATTTACTTACACTTTGATTTAATACAACTGATTCGCGTTTTGCCATTTTTTAAAATTCTCCTATATTGATTGCATTGTAATGGGAGTCGGGTTAAATCTTTATCTCAGAATTTCCTATTATATCAGTCTTATTTCCAGAGTAAACTACCAAATATCAAATTCAGCAACGCCAAATAAACGCTAGCGGGTAAATAACTTTCAATAATCTGACGGTATTCGCTTTTTTGTTTCACTCCCCGAACTTCTTGGAGTAATTCGCGATCGCGGAAAAACTGTATCGTTGGAGTACCGACTACTTGACCCATTTGAGCAATTTCTGGATCGGCAACAATATCTATTTCGACAAAGTGAATTCGACCTTCATATTCTTGGACTACCTTATCTAAAATAGGCGATAAGATCTTACAAGGACCACAAGTAGGAGAAACATATTTAACCATTAATAGGCGATCGCTTTCGTGGAATAGTTTTCGTAAAGCATAACCGCCAACGTAGCTAGTATGGTTGATATCAAATGTCTCTTCTGTGGTTGCTGTCTCCTGACTAGTAGTTTCGCCAGTTTCTATTTTTTCTGTTTGGGGTTGCTGGCTGTATTCCACAATCAGATTATGTTCTGAAAGCCATCTTTCTGCTGCTAGGGCTGCCATACATCCCGTACCTGCTGCAGAAACCGCTTGACGATATTCATGGTCTTGTACGTCTCCTGCTGCATATACCCCTTCTACAGAAGTTGCTACAGTGCCAGGGGTAACTTTTACATAACCTACATCATCTAGTTCGATTTGATTCTCAAATAAATCGGTGTTGGGCTGATGACCGATCGCATAAAATAAACCGTTACTGGGAATCTGGCTTTCTTCTCCCGTTTGGGTATTGCGGACGGTAATTCCCGTCATTAAGTTGTTTTCGCCGTAAACATCTACTGCTTCTGTATGCCAATGAATGGTTATTTTAGAATTATTTAAAACCCGATCTTGCATCGCTTTACTAGCGCGCATCTCTCCCCGACGCACCAATAAATGAACCTGTTTGCCATATTTAGTTAGGTACACCGCTTCTTCCGCTGCGGAATCTCCTCCACCAATGACTACTAAATCCTTACCTATGAAAAGAGGACTCGCACCATCGCAGATTGCACAGGCGGAAATTCCATTATTCCAATATTGCTTTTCCCCAGGCAAGCCCAAACGTTTGGCTGTTGCACCAGTAGCAATAATAATGCTGTTGGCTTTAACTTCTCTGTCCGTAGAAGTAATGGTAAAAGGACGCTGAGATAGGTCTACCTTAACCACATCCTCGGTATAACATTCAGTACCCCAACGGACTGCTTGCGATCGCATTCTTTCCATCAGTTTCGGTCCTGTAATTCCTTCGGGAAACCCAGGAAAATTCTCTACCTCAGTGGTAGTCATCAACTGTCCCCCAGGTACTCCCCCAGCCTGGAAACCTTCAAATAAGACTGGTTTAAGATTAGCTCTTGCTGCATATATCGCTGCCGTATATCCCGCAGGACCAGAACCAATGATAACTAAATTTTCTATATTTTGCTTGTCCATAGTTTTGAATAATCTATAAATTATTTATTAAAAAATAAACTCATAATGACTTCGTTTTTCAAATTGTAACGCCGCTTAATATAGAAAGGCAAGTTTCAGGATAGGTAGTAGGTAGTAACCAAGTTTCCTTAATACCCCAGCTAAAAACTTAGTTTGAGAGCATTAACGGGAACATCATCCCAAGAATCTACAGTGCGGAGGCTAGCAACCCAACCACTTTGTTTTTGTTGTTCTGTAAGGCTATTTTGCCAATTCTGATGACAATCATTAGCCGTTTCTTCATTCATACAGGCGATACAAGCATGAATCAAACCACCTGGATCGATTTGTTCGTTGACCCAAATTACTTGTTTAGACATATTTTCTACTTTGTTTCTATCGTTTTTTACAGCCTAACTCGATTGGTATTGGTTAATTGGAAAATTAAGGGCAATTGCAAGTTTCTTCTCTTTCTCCAAACCATTGATAACGATTGTCGCGGATTTGTTCGTAACTGCGATCGCCCAGCCATTTTATTCCAGGAATAGCGCGATAGGCATTAACAAATAAATCTCCCATCGGTAGCAAACTAGCAATTTCTTCTGCTGCTTCGCTACCCTGCCATCTTTGTTCTGGATGGCTGGCATCGATCAAAATCATTCCTGCTTCGCAATCTTTGGCAGTAATGTCAAATTCTGTTGCCAACCTGGTTTCATCCTGCATGGGAATGTAAGCAAACATTTTTTCTCGGTCGAATTGCTTGAGAATTTGGGCAAAATTAGTGCAGAGATTGCACTTGCCATCAAAGACAACGTAATATTTCATTTTGATTTTTCTATTTATTTTAAAAATATATTCATAAAAATGCTCTGAGGTAAGCATCATTCAAGGTAGATTCTATCGTAAAGGTAACCCAGAAAGTATTGAGGAAATTTTGACTTGCGATCGCACTTGTTTTTTTTATCTCTATTGTAATTATAGCGATCGCCTTTAACTACCAAGAACTATACTTTGGTTAATAAGTCACCGTGTAGTTCTATTGAATATATTGAAGCGAAAGTATCGGCATAAAGATTGGTTAAAAGTGATCGCATTTGTTTTTTCATCACTATTGTAATTAGAGCGATCGCTTATGAAACTGTTTTATTCTAAAAAGATTAAATTGCTGAGGTTGACCATAACAGAGTATTTGTATTGACTATGTTTCAAAAAGTATCTTTTTGGGAATTATAAGAATACATAGAGTCAATTTCCATTTGTAGTTTTATGAACCTGTTGAAAAATACTTTTATTCAAGCTTTAGGTGTAGCAGCCCTAGTTTATATTACTCTTCAGGCTCTCGGTTGGGGTTTAGAGTCTATTTTGAATATCTTGGAAAGTTTTGCTCGTTGGTATAGATTTAGTGGTAGTAAATGGTTGGAAGAAATAGCTATTGCTGCTGGTGTAGCATTTTTACTTTTTGCAGCCGTTATAAATAGTAAATAGATTATGTTCAGACGCAGAAGCAATATAGTTAAACAAGTTGGTAAAAGATTAGCACCCAATAGTAAACAACTTAAAGCGATCTTCCAAGACTTTTTTCTAAATCCTGTGTCTGAATCTCAACATCGACAACAGCAAGATATTGATTTAGGTAATAATTCCAAAGTTAATCAACCAAAGGAAAAACGTAATGAAAGTTACTATCGAGATAAATTAGCCAAATCCTTAAATGGTCAAATAGAGATTCAAGTTCCCTCTGGCAGAATAGACATATTAACTAACAATCAAATTATAGAGGTAAAGCATATCAAGAAATGGAGTGCTGCTTTGGGACAAATCATAACCTATGGTTATCATTATCCTAATCATCAAAAGCGTATCCATTTATTCGGACTAGAGAACAATAGTTCTAAAATTAACTTAATTAAAAAACAATGCCAGGAGCAAAATATTATCGTAACTTTTGAAGAACATAACATCTAATTTTTCAATCATTTTAAAAAGCTCTGCGTCTTTGCCCAGAATACGAAGCTAGGTAAACGCCTTTGCCAGAGATATGACTCTCACCCACATAAAACACCATAAACTCTCAAAAGCGATCGCTGTGAAATCTATATATTTAATATATTGCGATCGCGATCTAATGATAAATAAAAAAAGTTATCGATCGACGCTCTTTCTATCCAGTAAGTTAAATTAGGAAGAGCATTTAATCTATCTCGTCTAGATGTTCGGCGACAGATTGGTAAAGTGCTAAAACATGATGGTCTTGAAGACGATAGAAAACTTTTCGTCCTCTTTTTTGATAACTTACCAAGCGCATTGTTCTTAAGGTACGCAATTGATGAGAAACAGCCGACTCGCTCATATCTAGGGTAGCGGCTAAATCGCAGACACATAGTTCTTCACGCGCCAGCACGGAAAGAATACGCAAGCGATTGGGATCTCCCAGTAAACTAAAAAACTCTGCCATGCGCTGCGCCTTTGGTAGGCTAAGAATTTGCTGGGGTAACTCTGATAAATGTACATTTTCTATAGGATGAGGAGGATGACAAGTTAAATCATCTTGACTCTCTTGAGAGGTGGCAAGATTTTTTTTGAGTGGAGTGGAAGAATCCATTTGATTAATTGCTGAAAATACTTTCATGTATTCATTAATTATACTTCCTAACTTTTTCTGTCATCTTCAATTCATGTAATCGAATTAGAAAACAATGACAGTAAGTAGTGATTACTGTTATCCCTTGACCTAGGGGTGAAAGCAGTATTTTTTTACTTAAGTAGGTAGGCATAAATAAGTATAAAACTAAAATAAGTTCTAACTTTAGTCTATCTACTCGTTAGTCGTTAATCGTTAATCGTTAGTCGTTACTCGTTACTCATTACTCGTTACTCGCTAGAGAAAAC
>NZ_JBZNBU010000164.1:0-17984 GCF_058530065.1 Waterburya sp.
GACGCGATCGAGATCCGCGCGATCAATTCTACCGTCAATTTCTAAACCGACTATCTTATCTGGCTTATGAGGAATAAGTTTAACAGCCATAACTAAATCACCCCTAACAACTTACAGACATTCCTTGGATGGTTGGTTGTTGATTAAACATAGAAATCATAAATCGGAAGTCAGGATTTCTGGCTTATCTACTCCCTCGGTAAGGGATTGCTCGAACTTAGAATCAATCGGTTGACGAACAATTAGAACCGAACAGGGTGCATGGTGAGTGACATAATTGCTAACGCTACCGAGAAACATTTCTTTGAGTCCTTTAAGTCCTCGACTACCGACTACGATTAAATCTGCCAACCAAACAGATGCCAGTTGGCAGATTTCCCACCCAGGATTACCGCTTAACTGTGCGTATTCCGTATTTACGCCTTGAGCGATCGCCTGTCGAGTCAAATCTTGCAGCAAGTCGATGCTTTGGGTTTCATATTCGGTATATTGTTGGCGAAATACACCACCATTGCTATCTTTGAGAACAGAATAATAAGCGTAGGTAGGCAAGATTGGATAATTTGGATCTTCTGTCGATAGAACATGAAACAGCATTAAATTGGCATTAGTTACCTTAGCCAAAGCTACTGCATTGTTGAATACAGTTTTGTGCGTATCAGAGCTATCTATAGCTACTAGAATCTTACTAATCACGGTGAATACCTCTTTTATCTAAGTCAGGGTCGGGATCGGGGGTTCTGGTTTATCTGCTCCTTCGGTAAGGGATTGCTCGAACTTAGAATCAATTGGTTGACGGACAATCAGAACCGAACAGGGTGCATGGTGAGTAACATAGTTGCTAACACTACCAAGAAACATTTCTTTGAGTCCTTTGAGTCCTCGGCTACCGACTACGATTAAATCTGCCGATGATGTGAAAGCTAGCTCACAAATTGAACGTCCAGGATGTCCTGGTATTTGCAAAAATTCAGTTTTTACGCCTGCATCTCTGGCTTCTTTTGCTTTTTGTTGTAAAAATTTAATTCCTTTTTGCTTAAAAATCTGTAGCTTTTGTTCATACAGTTCGTAATCGGAGTTGTCTAATACGGGATAATATGTGTAACTAGGTACGATTGGATAACCTGGTTCTTTCTCATCTAGAACGTAAAGCAGCATTAAATCGGCATTTGTAGTTTTTGCCAAAGCCACTGCCGCATCGAAGATTGATTTGCTGTTTTCTGAGTAGTCTAATGCTACTAAAATTTTGCCAATCATTCGATCCACCTCCTATCTTGCTCGATATGTACCTCAATAAACATCGCTCTTCAATGGCTAGTAAGCTCTTGCTATTCTTGCGCTTTGTCTAAAGATTTAGAATCAATCGCTTGACGAACAATTAAAACCCATTTGTGACAACTCAACGCTTTGTGCCTTTTGCCCTAAAGGCACTAAAGTATTCCCTTCGGTCATTCCCTTCGGTCTCAACTCGTTTTTAGGTAAAAGGTTTTGTTATTTATTAGTATTCTTAAACCACAAGACGATTTACTGTTACGACCATATTTTCTTGTTCCTCCTTGAATTTCCAACTCATTGCCACGATGAGTTTGATAGTTCTTTTGTAGGGGAATAGTTTGAGGAACTTGTGAAGATGGTGAGTAGCTAGTGATTGGTTACCTGCAAACTGAAAGAATGAGGTAAACTCCTTTGTTGAGTCCACCTCATTTCTAGCTTGTTTTTATGGCTGATTATTGACAATAGACTCTTGTTACCGCGCCAATTCAGCCTCAACTCATAGCCACATTAGAGCGATCGTAAATGCTGGCAAAATCATTTGGTATTTTTCCTTGTATTTGACTGTGAAATTTAGGATCGATATCCACACCAATTTCTGCAGCAGTCCGAGCTAACATAGATCTTTCGCGGTTAATTACATTGCGATGATGACGCATAATTAAAGAGCGAGATTGAGTTTGAATAGACATCTTATTTACCTCTCTACTCCCTATACTATAATTATAATATATTTTCTGTATCAATAATTACATTTTTGTAATCATAACAATCTTTTATTCAATAACTTTCATTATTTTTTCCCTTCACAACATCCTCAGAATATCAATCTAACTTGTGATTAGAGATACCTATAGATCGAATGTCTGCGTTAGCAACTGTAGACAGTGGGGGGTATTTATTATGAATATTAAACAGTTCTGGCACACAATAGCCTTGACAATCATTTTTTCTATGTTGATAGTTAGTCCTCTAGCTGCCGAAGAACCGAGCGATCGCCCTACCAATACTCAATATGAGTCTTGCTGCTGGGGCGGTCCCTATGGGGGCGGTAGAGGTCGCCACTTTAGAAGCTACGATTTTCAAACCACAGAAACTCTTAACGGAGAAATCGTCAATCTGATTAATTTTACATCGAGGAGAGGTTTCCCAGGAACGCATCTTATGGTTAAAACAGACAAAGAAACAATCGAAGTACATCTAGCACCATCTTGGTTTTTAGCAGAGCAAGATTTCGACCTAACATCTCAAGACCAAATTACCGTCATTGGCTCGCGAATTAATATCGATGGACAAGAAGCGATTATTGCTCGCGAAATTATTAAGGGAGATAAAACCTTGTTACTTCGCGATCGCGATGGCTTTCCCGTATGGCGTAGGAATCGAATACCAACTATTAATAATTAACAATATTTGGAGGCAGAAGGCAGCCCTAAAGGATTCCCTGCGGTCAAGGCAGAAGGCAGAAGTAGTGCGACCAACAACTAACAACTAACCACCAACCACCAACAAAATATGCCCAGCACTAAAGAATTAAAATCGATCGCCAGTGACGATAAGCGGTTTCGGATGTTGACCGCAACTATGAAACGCTATCAATACTCGGCTGATGCTCTAATTGAGGTACTGCATCAGGCACAGGAATTGTTTGGCTATTTAGAAGAAGACTTATTGCTTTACATCGCCCGCAGCCTCAAACTTCCTCCCAGTAAAGTTTATGGCGTAGCCACCTTTTATCATTTTTTCTCTTTAAAACAAAAAGGAGCGCATACCTGCGTTATCTGTATGGGTACGGCTTGCTACGTCAAAGGCTCGGCTGGCTTGTTATCAACCCTGGAACAGAAATATAAAGTTAAAGCAGGAGAAACCACTTCCGACAAACAATTATCTTTAGTCACTGCCCGCTGTTTAGGGGCTTGCGGTATCGCTCCAGCAGTAGTAGTGGACGGTAATGTCGAAGGTCATCAAACCACCGAATCTGTAATTCATCGAGTTAAGGAATGCCTGAATCATGGATCTTGAAGAACTAAAAGCGATCGCCTCTCGCGAACATCAGCAGCAAGACAAAACCTATATTCGCTGCTGTACTGTAGGTGGATGTCTATCTGCTCGAGGACTAGCAGTTAAAGAGCAGTTAGAAGAAGCAGTTAATCAGGCGGGTTTGGCTGGAAAAGTAGCAGTGTCAGGTGTGGGCTGTATGGGTTTGTGTAGTAAAGCTCCTCTGGTCAGAGTCGATCCTGCCGATACTCTATACGATCGCGTCACAACCGATAATGCGATCGAAATTGTGGCAGCTATTGCCAAAGAAGATTCTCAGCTATCTGTGTCTCCATCGACCTATCAACCAGACAATCATCCTTTTTTCACCAGACAGTTAAAAATTGTTCTAGAAAACAGTGGCAAAATCGACCCCGAAAAAATTGAAGAATATATCGGTGCTGATGGTTATCGAGGACTCTACCATGCTTTACAAGAGATGACTCCCGAATCAATAATAGAGGAAATTTCTCGTAGCGGTTTGAGAGGTCGAGGGGGTGCGGGATATCCGACAGGTTTGAAGTGGGCTACGGTGGCTAAGGCACAGAGCCAACAGAAGTATGTAATTTGTAATGGAGACGAAGGCGATCCAGGGGCATTTATGGATCGTAGCGTTTTAGAAAGCGACCCCCATCGCGTATTAGAAGGTATGGCGATCGCTGCTTATGCTATCGGTGCAACTCAAGGTTATATTTACGTACGAGGAGAATACCCTTTGGCAATAAATCATTTGCAGACGGCAATCCGCCAAGCTAAAAAACTGGGTTTGCTGGGAAGCCAGATCTTTGAGTCGTCTTTTGATTTCAAGATAGACATTCGCGTTGGTGCTGGGGCATTTGTCTGTGGTGAAGAAACTGCTTTGATGGCATCAATCGAAGGTAAAAGAGGTATCCCCCGTCCTCGTCCTCCCTATCCCGCCGAATCTGGTTTGTGGGGTTATCCGACGCTAATTAACAACGTCGAAACTTTTGCTAATGTGCCGACGATTATTCGTCAGGGTGCAGACTGGTTTGCTAATATCGGAACGGAAAAAAGCAAGGGTACTAAAGTTTTTTCTCTCGCTGGAAAAGTTTGTAATACGGGCTTGATTGAAGTGCCGATGGGTACTACGCTACAGCAAATAGTGATAGAAATGGGAGACGGCGTTCCCAATGGTGGTAAAGCTAAAGCGGTACAAACGGGAGGTCCTTCTGGGGGCTGTATACCTGCTGCGATGTTCGACACTCCCGTAGATTATGAGTCTTTGAAAGAGTTGGGTTCGATTATGGGTTCGGGTGGTGCGATCGTCATGGATGAAACTACCAACATGGTAGATGTTGCTCGCTTCTTTGTGGAATTTTGTATGGATGAATCTTGCGGTAAATGTATACCATGTCGGGCGGGAACGGTTCAGCTATACCAACTACTTACCAAAATTAGAGCAGGAAAAGCTTCATTGAATGACTTAGAACAGCTAGAAGAACTATGTGACATGGTGAAGGAGACAAGTTTATGTGGTTTGGGGCAGTCTGCTCCAAATTCTGTTACCAGTACTTTGCGGCATTTTCGCCATGAGTATGTGTCGTTAATTAACTAACTGGTGTTACGCACTCATCGATCTGTGAAGACTAGGTAGGAGGTAGTCCTAAAGGATACCGCTTCGCATATGGGTAGTGGGGAATGAAGTTTCTATCTCTCCCCTATTTTCTCTATCTCCCCATCAACATATTTGTTTCTTGAGACAACAGGGTCGAAAAAAGCTCACTAACACCTGAGTTATACTCGATCGGGACTTACACAAATCATTTGAGATTAATTTATGGCTGAAGAAATAAAACCAATCCCTGTTCGATTTCCGTTGTCGGGGGAGTGGTGTCCAGTAAATACGCCAGGGCATTCAATTCCAAGTCATGGTACAGATATGCTCGGGCAAAGATATGCATATGATTTTTTCCAAATTGATTGGCGGAAGTCGGAGGGATACAAATTCTACAAATCGAATACTTTTCGCTATCTCTTCTTGGGCGTTCCCCTTGAAAATACGTATTGCTGGTCTCAGGCAATTTTTTCTCCCTTTGAGGGCGAAGTTGTAGAGGCTGTAGATGATTGCAAGGAGAGAAGTATTGTAAATTTCTTCACAGATACATTCATTGTTCTTAAAAATACTCTAATTATTATTCTTAAAAATGGTCTAACTCTAAAGCTCCAAGATAACAGTGACTTACGTAGTCTTTTAGGAAATTACATCATCCTGAAGAACGAGGATGTCTATTGTCTTATTGCACATACTCAAAAAGGATCGATATTAGTATCTCCTGGAGATTTGGTTAAAGAAGGTCAGAAAATCGCTGAAGTAGGGCATTCGGGTAATTCTACTGCGCCACATTTACATTTTCAACTTATGGATACCGCCGATCTGCTAAATGCAAAAGGTATTCCTTGCTGTTTCAAAGAATACCAGTCGTTTCTTAGTGGGGAGTGGCAGAAGATCGAAAATGGGATTCCCAATCGTAGGGAACGTATTAGTGCAGAATAATACTTTCTAATTGCATGAGATTTCTTTCAAATAAACAATTGCGATCGCGCAGTGGCGGGCAAAGCCCGATCGGGCTTTCCTGCATTACATTAAATAACTGATGTTACGCACTTTTGAGAGAGTGCAATTCCAACATAGCGTGTTTCAAAGCTTGTACGTAAATACGACAGGTTAGTAGGCTGTATCGCTGTTAATTTTGGCTGGGATGAACCCTTAAGGCTGCTGCGATTTGTCCTACGGCTAAACCGCTATCGTTGCAGGGAACTTGATGATGCCAGTAGGGAATAAAGTTTTCTTGTTTTAAACGCGCGATCGCTCTTTCGGTCAAATATCTATTTTGCCAACAACCGCCTGTGAGGATAATCTGTTTGCGTCCGATTTGTTTGGCTATTGCAATAATTATTTCTAATAAGGTATTGTGAAATTTGGCTGCTATTTTGGCTATGGGCTTTTGATTGGTGTATTCAATAACTATCTCTTGTACCATTGGCTGCCAGTCAATAATTATCGAGGAGTTGGTGGTGTTTTTAGCTCCAATTAATTCAAAGTTGTATGCTTCATTGGTAGTAAAGTCATCAATGGCAGCTTCTAGTTCCATTGCTGCTTGTCCTTCATAGCTAACTTGCTGGCGGATTCCCAACAAGGCAGCTACCCCGTCAAATAAACGTCCCATACTAGAGGTCATGGGTGCATTAATTTTTTTCTCCAGTATCGTGCGAATAATATCCAATTCTTGGCGAGTAAATGCTGTCATGGAGGGTAAGTTATTGAGGCATTCGAGTAAATAATCATAATTGCCATAAATTTGATAAAGTAGTGCGATTGCAATTCTTTTGGGTTTTGCGATCGCCTGTTCTCCTCCAGGTAAAGCAAACGTTTTGAGATGTGCTACTCGTTCAAAACCCGTAGCGGTAATAGTTAAAAATTCTCCGCCCCAGATCGTTCCGTCCAAGCCATACCCCGTACCATCCCAAGCCACTCCCAATACTGGTTCGTTGAGATCCAAGCCATTGTCTACCATGCAGGAAAGAACGTGAGCGTAGTGGTGCTGTACCGAAGCTATAGGAATGTTTAATTTTCGAGCATAGTTAGTTGATAGATAATGAGGATGGCGATCGCATATAACCTTATTTGGTTTTAGTTCGTATAGATTTTGGAAGTCCTCGATCGTCTTTTGAAATCGCTCGTAGATAGCAACAGTTTTTAAATCGCCAATGTATTGACTCAGAAAAATTTTGTTGTCTCGATAAAAAGCGATCGCATTTTTTAAGTATCCGCCTACGGCTAAAATCGGTAGCAGATTCACCCTAGCCCTTAACCAGGGGGATAAGTTCAAAGGTAAGGGTGCGTAGCCTCGCGCGCGTCTGAGAATTTGTTCTCTTCCCCCAATGATTCGCACGATGGAATCATCTACAGGACGAACGATAGGGCGATTATGAACCAAGAATAAGTCGGCAATCTGCTTTAACTTAGATAGTGCTTCCTGATTATCAATACAAATAGGTTCGCCACTAAAATTACCGCTAGTTGCCACGATAGGAAAACCCAATTCCTCAAGTAATAAATGATGCAAAGGAGTGTAGGGCAACATTACTCCCATATAAGGACTATGATGAATCATCAAGGCGTAGGGATGTAGAGGCTCTTTAGTTAACTTGGAAGTTAATAAGACTATTGGAGCTTGAGGAGATAAAAGTAACTCTGCTTCTAGGGGAGATACCTCACAGTCTGCTTTAACCCGTTCCAAATTGGGATACATCAAAGCCAGGGGTTTGTGAGGGCGATGTTTGCGATCGCGCAATCGCTGTACGGCTATTTCATCTTGGGCATCGACTACTAAGTGAAAACCACCCAATCCTTTAACAGCAATAATTTTCCCTTGTCGGATGGCTTTGGCAGTTGTGAGTAACGCCTCATCATCAATGGCAAGAGTTTTACCCCGACAATCCCATAATTCCAAGTGAGGACCGCATTCAGCGCAGGCGTTGGGTTGAGCGTGAAAACGACGATCCAAGGGATTTTGATATTCTGCCTCACAGCGATCGCACATAATGAACTGTTTCATGCTAGTATTCGGGCGATCGTAGGGCAGAGATTGGATAATGCTAAACCTCGCACCGCAGTTAGTACAGTTAGTAAAGGGATAGCGGTAGCGACGATTATCGGGATCGAGAATATCTTGCCGACATTCGTTACAGGTTGCCAAATCGGGCAAAATTAAAGCTGTTTTTGCTCCTGATGTACTGGCTTTAATCGTAAAATTGCCATAGCCAACAGGGGCATATTCCGAACTAATTACACTTTGAATCTGGGATAGAAGAGGTGTTTGAGATTTAAGACGAGTTAAAAATGATTCTAATTGCGATCGCTCTCCTTCAATTTTTACCGTCACCCCTTCAGAGGAATTATTGACCCAGCCAGTTAGTCCTAATTCCGTCGCCAGCCGATAGATAAACGGGCGAAACCCCACCCCTTGAACTACTCCTTGAATCTGTAAACTCAAACCTTGTTTCATCTGATTTTAATCTGTACGGTTTCAGGTTAATCTTGAGAATGAATTAGATAAATTAAGCGATCGCGTATTTTGCTGACTAAATGTTTAACTTGTTGGGATTTTTCACTGATAAAACTTTATTTTCATCTCTCCTAGGGAATAACAACTGTTCGCCCCTAGAAACGATTTACAATTTGTACCCAATCTGGCGCAATAGATCTTGACGTGCGTGGGCATCTTGCTCATCTTCTACGCCTTTTGGACAAAATCCATCGATTACGCCCATAATTCCTCTTCCCTGCTGAGTTTGCGCCACAATTATCTCAACAGGATTGGCGGTAGCGCAATAAATGTTGCAAACTTCGGGACACTGCTTAATCGCATTAAGAAAGTTGATTGGATAAGCATCTTTGAGCAAGATGATAAAACTATGTCCCGCAGCTAATTCTGTCGCGTTGGTAGTTGCAAGTTGGATCAATGTAGAGTCGTTTCCCGTATCGCGAATTAGGCAATCTCCCGATGCTTCACAGAAGGCAATGCCAAATTTCACTTGAGAAGAGATGCCAATCATAATCTCGTAGAGATCTTCTACCGTTTTGATAAAGTGAGCTTGACCCAAAATCAAGTTTGTTCCTTCGGGAAAATTTAGTTTGACGGTTTTAATGTTCATGTATGAGCCTCCTAATATATTATATTCTCTGGGGTTATGGCAGACTTTAATGGTTGTTAGCCACATTAAGAGGCATCAATCCAATCTTCTAATTTTTCGGGCGATCTTCTGTGTGGTTTTTTAGACAGGGGTACTTGAGGTTTGCCGATATCGATCGCCAGAACATATTTTTGTTGGCGATGTTTTTTTGTATGTTTGCGGGATTTTGCTTTGGTAATCATTTTATTTCTCCTCTTTTAGACTTCCATGCTCGTTATAAATCAATAACTTGAGAAACCTGTGGAGAAAGTAAGTTAACTGCCAATTGCCGAGGGTGACCTCCAGACTCAAGACTCCAGATTGCAGACTTCAGTTGTTGCTCACAAATTCTTCAATTTTAAATCTTAGATTATGACCAAGAACTAAATAATTCAGACATGAAGTTTGTTGATGAATTTCGTAGTGGTTTAATAGCTCAACAATATGTAGACGCGATCGCCCGCATTACCACTCGTCCCTGGACAATTATGGAGATCTGTGGGGGACAGACTCATTCGATTGTTAAATACGGCATCGATAAGTTGCTACCTCCCAAGATTAATTTGATTCATGGTCCTGGTTGTCCTGTATGTGTAACTTCTATCGATTTAATCGATAAAGCGATCGCTTTGGCTGCCCGCCCAGAAATCATTTTCTGTTCTTTTGGGGATATGTTGCGCGTACCTGGTAGCAAACAAGACTTGCTATCAATTAAAGCTCAAGGAGGAGACATTCGGATTGTTTATTCTCCTTTAGATGCAGTTAAGATTGCCCAGAAAAACCCCGCCAAAGAGGTGGTGTTTTTTGCCGTAGGTTTTGAAACGACCGTTCCTACAACTGCAATGGCTGTATATCTTGCCAAACACCTAGAACTGACTAATTTTTCTTTATTGGTCGCTCATGTTCTAGTTCCCCCTGCGATGGAGACGATCTTAGCTTCTCCCGATAACTGCGTCCGAGGTTTTTTGGCGGCGGGTCATGTTTGCACCGTAACGGGTTATGAAGATTATCAGGCGATCGCCCTGCAATATAACATTCCGATAGTTGTTACTGGCTTTGAACCGGTAGATATTCTTCAGGGAATTTATATGTGCGTTAAGCAGTTAGAGACAGACACAGCAGAAGTAGAAAATCAGTATGCGCGCTCGGTAAGCCTTATGGGTAACAGAAGCGCACAGCAGTTAATTTCTAGGGTATTTAAAACAGTTCCCTATCAATGGCGTGGCATTGGCAAAATCGATGATAGCGGCTTAAGCTTGCGAGATGAATACAGTCAATTTGATGCTCTCAAGAGATTTAAGTTGCCAGCAAGCACCACTGGGGAAATATCGGAGTGTATTAGTGGAGAAATTTTACAAGGCATCAAAAAACCCGATCAATGTCCGGCTTTTGGCAGGAGATGTACTCCCGAACATCCTTTAGGTGCGCCAATGGTTTCTTCTGAGGGGGCTTGCGCTGCTTACTATCGGTATCAGAAGTTAGTTGTTAGGTAAAAAATTGCAATGATTATTAAGAAGTAAAACCAATGAAATCTCAAGCAGATGAAACCAAACAAATTGCAGCCCAACTGTTAGCAGGAATGCTGGCTAATCCTCATCTCTATGAAGTATATTTTTCTGAAAGCGGAAAATTAGATCGGGGACAACAGCAGGAATTAATTGAAACTGCGATCGCCATGGCAGAAGAGTTAATCAAACGTACGGAAACTCACATGGAAAGTTATTTTCAGCATATTAATAGAAGCCAGAATTGAGAAGTCAGAAAGTAACAATTAACCATAATGAATCTCACCTGTCCCATATCCTTACAACAATATCCCCAGATCCAAATGGCACATGGAGGGGGTGGAAGGTTGATGCAGCAGTTAATTCAAATGTTTTTGACTGCTTTTAGTACGGCAGATACTATTCAACACGATGCGGTAACCCTTCAACTTGCGGGTCATAAAATCGCTTTTACTACTGATTCTTACGTCGTCCAACCCCTATTTTTTCCTGGCGGAGATATAGGCTCTTTGGCAGTTTACGGTACGGTCAACGATCTGGCAATGGCAGGAGCGCGTCCACTTTACCTCAGCGTTAGCTTTATTTTGGAAGAAGGACTGGAAATTGCAACTTTGTGGCAAATTGTGCTGTCGATGCAGCAAGCAGCAACTAAAGCAGGAGTCAAGATCGTCACGGGGGATACTAAAGTAGTCGATCGCGGTAAGGGAGACGGTATTTTTATTAATACCACTGGCGTAGGTATCATCGAAGGAGAACGGGCGATCGCCCCTCAATCGGTTCGGTCAGGGGATTTGATCCTACTCAATGGCGATTTGGCGCGTCATGGTATCGCGATTATGGCGGTGCGAGAAGGTTTGGAGTTTGAAACGACAATTGAAAGTGATTCTGCACCGTTATCCGACTTGGTTCTAGATTTGCTAGCAGCCGATGTCGAAATTCACTGTCTGCGAGATCTAACGCGGGGCGGTTTGGCTAGTGTCTTAAATGAAATTGCTGTTGCTGCCAATGTGGGAATAGAACTAGACGAAACTTTGATTCCCCTTCGTGAAGAGGTACGAGGTGCTTGTGAAATATTGGGTTTCGATCCCCTTTATGTTGCCAACGAAGGCAAGTTTGTAGCCTTTATTTCACCCCAAGATCGAGATCGCGCCTTGGAAGTAATGTATTCTCATTCTATAGATAATGCTGCAATTATCGGCAAGGTGGTTGAAGATAACAACTCTTTGGTAACTCTTCAAAGTCAAATTGGCTCGAAGCGAATTTTGGATCTGTTAAGTGGAGAACAATTACCGCGAATATGCTGATCTGTCAGTGGTTAGTAGCAATTCTCTTGAAGAACTCTTAGATAAATAATTAGGTGAACTAAACTATGTGCTTGGCTGTACCAGGGAAAATTATTTCTATAAGCGATGATGAACCTCTATTAAGAATGGCTAGAGTTAGTTTTGGTGGATTAATCAAACAGGTGAGCTTAGCCTATGTTCCCGAAGCTGTAGTTGAGGATTATGTTATCGTTCATGCAGGTTTTGCCCTAAGTATTCTCGATCGCGATGAAGCACAACGAACCTTAGATTTAGTCGAACAACTGAATCTTCACAACTAAACCCTCACAAGTTCCTCAAGCTTATGGCAGTGCAACAAATCAT
Source organism: Waterburya sp. (assembly GCF_058530065.1). Taxonomy (NCBI): domain Bacteria; kingdom Bacillati; phylum Cyanobacteriota; class Cyanophyceae; order Pleurocapsales; family Pleurocapsaceae; genus Waterburya; species Waterburya sp. The sequence goes on from NZ_JBZNBU010000164.1 coordinate 12,158, forward strand.
ACTACAGAATTGTTAAAATCAAGCAATACGATCAGAATATATTTTGCCAACAATGTCCGACGTAACTGTTAACTCCAACTCGCTATTTTTTCAAGAAGGCTTTTCTCTCAATTTTCAACGAACTTTACGCATCCCTGACGATGGTAGAACCTATCCCCTACCGCCAGGATTAGGAACATTTCCCGTATGTCGAGTTGAAGATTATGCCGATAACGTTCCTCAAGATTGGTTAAAACATGGTGGTGTATTTATTCCCATGTATCAAAGAGAGGCATTATGGATTAGATTTAATAGTCGTTATCAAAAACCTAATGCTATCAAGATCGCTGTGGGTAAAATTAACGCAGTTTCAGGCAAGCCTTGGCAACAAAAGCTATTAAAATCAGAAGCAGACTATCTAGTAGCACCTCCTCAACCTTGGCTAGATGGTATCAATGCTGGGAATGGTTTTATCAAGCAATTTGTGGCGATGCCTTTGGGAATGGGATACACCGTAGAAGGGCAAGTTACGGGTAAAGAAGAATTTGGCGGAATTCAAATCATCGTTTACGAACCCAAACCAGGAAAGTTTCCCGAACCAGAAGAGTTTGAATTGTGTCGAGAAAGTGGAATTGTTGATTTTATGGCAATGCCAGCTAGCGCACCCTCCCCAAGACAAAAAAGAAGATCTAAAGCGACGGAGATGGGAATAGCGGCAGGAGGCAAAATGAAACAGAAAATTTATCCCGATCCTCACGGTATCGATACTTGGGACGAAAATAACTATAATCGTGTCTACGTGCATATTGTAAATAGCATGATGTATCGAGAGATTACTGGTTTAGAACCTCCCAAAACTCCCGTAACTGCTCAAACCTACGCCCAATATAAATTGCCCTGGTTCGATCTTTACGACGAAACTATGGCAGACATCGCCCCGTCACCAGAATTAAGTCAAGTCAAAACTATCAAAGAAATGGACGCAGAAAAAGGTTTTGACCAACAACAAGATGATAGTTCGGTCGATCTAACTGATAGTAAAAAGATTAAATATTTTGTCGATAATCCCAATCAGATTTCTGATGGGGATTGGTAAAAAGCGATCGCTTTTTTGGTTTTTTTATTTAGTTTACTTAAGAAATTAAAATCTGTAATTAAGTAGGGCAATTAAGCTGCGTCTAGCCTTCGGATCGCTTTAAGATACAGTAGATAACCAATCAAAACCCAACAAACGTTTATCTACAGTAGCTAAAGTCAAATCTAATTCGACAGCCGTAGCTGCAATAAATCGATCTGCTGGATCTTGATGGGATAGTTCTATAGTTCGCGACTTCATGGCTATCTCGTGGGTGATTCTAGCTTCTTTAAAATCTAGACTGCGTAAATATTTTTTAACCCAAACTTGAGGATCGCGATCGAGTTCAATTCTTCCTTTTTCTGCTAAAACTATAGTCTCCCAAACGCTAATGGGAGAAAGCCATAATTCCGTATCTGGGGAATTCATTATCTGTCTTAGATTTTCTGACAAACGAGAATTTCCCTGCAAATACCATAGCCAGATATGAGTATCGAGAAGTAGTTTCAACTTAATACTTCCCAATCAGACAGATCTGCTGCAGGTTCGATAATATCTCCTTTAATCTCAATCGTTCCTTGGGCAATACCAAATCCTTTTCTTGGTTGTTGTTCCTCTACAGGATTAATTACAACCAAAGGTTTTCCGTGACGAGTCACCGTTAACCCTTCCTTGGTTCGACTTACTTCATCTAACAAACGGAGGCATTCTGCTTTGAAAGTCGATATCTGAATTTCTTTCACATTAAATAAACTATAGTCAATTACTATAGTCATAATTATAAAATAGTTATTCAAATCTTTGGCAAACAATTATCATCGTTAAAAAATCTGTAACAAGTAGAGCGATCGGGTAATAATATACAGATGAGAGAATAGGAAAACCCTTAGCAAAATTTAGATAATTGAAACTGTGACAGAAGCAAAAAGCTACAAAGAAACCGTAAATCTGCCCCAAACCAACTTTAGTATGCGGGCGAACTCCGTGCAGCGCGAACCAGAATTACAGAAATTTTGGGCGGAAAACCAAATTTACGAGCAACTGTCGCAGAATAACATTAAAGAACCCTTTATTTTGCATGATGGACCTCCCTATGCTAATGGTGCTTTGCATATGGGTCATGCGTTGAATAAAGTTCTCAAAGATATAATCAACAAGTACAAACTATTGCAGGGACACAAGACCGAATATATCCCTGGATGGGATTGTCATGGACTGCCGATCGAATTAAAAGTCCTGCAAAAAATGAAGTCTAAAGAAAGGAAAGAATTAACTCCTCTCAAACTACGCCAAAAGGCTAAAGAGTTTGCCCTACAAGCGCAACAAGAACAATGTGCCAGCTTTAAACGCTATGGTGTATGGGGTGATTGGGAACATCCCTATCTCACCCTCAAGCCCGAATACGAAGCAGCCCAAATTGAAGTCTTCGGACAAATGGTATTGAAGGGACATATCTATCGCGGATTAAAACCAGTTCATTGGAGTCCTTCTTCTCGTACTGCACTGGCTGAGGCAGAATTAGAATATCCAGAAGGGCATACTTCTCCTAGTATTTATGTGGCTTTCCCCGTCAGTAAGTTGGGAGAGGGGGCAAAAAAATTAGAACCGTATTTACCCAATCTCAAAGTAGCGATCTGGACTACTACCCCTTGGACTATCCCTGGTAACTTAGCTGTAGCAGTTAACGACCGATTAGAATATGCTGTAGCGGAAGTAGATCCCCCCGCCTCTGGCACCCCCCTTGATAAGGGGGGCATGGGGGGATCGTATTTAATCGTGGCTAAGGATTTGGTAGAAAAACTAGCCGAAACTTTTGCTACTGAATTAACTATCAAAACTACTCTGACGGGTAAAGCATTAGAAAATACTATTTATAACCATCCTCTATACGATCGCGAAAGTAAAATTGTGATCGGTGGCGACTATATAACTACCGAATCTGGTACGGGATTGGTACATACTGCCCCTGGACACGGACAAGAAGACTACATCACGGGACAAAAATATGGTTTGCCCATTCTTTCCCCTGTAGATGATGGGGGAAGGTTTACCGAGGAAGCAGGTAAGTTTGCAGGATTGCAGGTAGTAGCCAAAGGTAACGAGAAAGTTAGCCAAGGAAATAAGGCGATTATCGATGCCCTAGAAGCAGCGGGTGCGTTACTCAAGCACGAGGAATACGCCCACAAATATCCTTATGATTGGCGTACGGGGAAACCTACCATCTTCCGTGCTACGGAACAATGGTTTGCTTCCGTTGAAGGTTTCCGCGATGAAGCATTGAAAGCCATCACCGATGTTACTTGGATTCCCGCCCAAGGAGAAAAACGCATTACGCCTATGGTAAGCGATCGCAGCGATTGGTGTATCTCCCGTCAGCGTAGTTGGGGCGTACCGATTCCTGTCTTTTATGATGAGGAAACAAACGAAGAATTGATGACCGAAGAGACAATTAATCACGTGAAAGCAATTATCGCCGAACGAGGTTCGGATGCTTGGTGGGAATTACCCGTAGAAGAATTATTACCCGAACAGTATCGTAACAATGGACGCACCTATCGCAAGGGTACAGATACGATGGATGTGTGGTTCGATTCTGGTTCTTCTTGGGCTGCGGTAGCTAAAGGCAGAAATTTAAAATATCCCGTGGATATGTACCTCGAAGGAAGCGATCAACATCGCGGGTGGTTTCAGTCTAGTTTGCTTACCAGCGTCGCAACCAACGGCATCGCCCCCTATAAAACCGTCTTAACTCATGGTTATGTGGTAGACGAAAAAGGCTTCAAGATGAGCAAGTCTAAGGGTAACGGTATCGCCCCTGAAGTCATCATCGAAGGTGGTAACAATAAAAAGCAAGAACCCCCCTATGGTGCGGATGTTTTAAGACTCTGGGTAGCATCGGTAGACTATTCCTCCGACGTGCGGGTAGGTAAAAACATCATCAAGCAAACCGCCGACAGCTATCGCAAAGTTCGTAACACCGCCCGTTTCTTGCTGGGTAACTTACATGACTTCGATCCTGCTAAAGATGCTGTCGCCTACGCAGACTTGCCCGAATTAGATAAATACATCCTCCATCGCCTAACCGAAGTATTTGCCGAAGTCACCGATGCTTATGAAACCTATCAATTTTTTCGCTTCTTCCAAGCAATCCAAAACTTCTGTGTCGTCGATCTATCTAACTTCTACCTCGACATCGCTAATGATAGACTCTATATCAGTAACCTCAATTCTTTCCGTCGCCGTAGCTGTCAGACAGTACTATCTATAATCGTCGAAAACATCGCCAAAGCGATCGCACCAGTATTATGTCATATGGCAGAAGATATCTGGCAAGCCTTACCCTACGACACTGGTTACAAGTCGGTGTTTGAATCTGGTTGGGTAAAAATTGAAGATGAATGGAAATCCGTAGGGGTTGTTCGCGAACAACCCCTACAGTGGGAAACAATTCGCAACCTGCGGGATGAAGTCAACAAAGTAATGGAACAAGCGAGAACGGCTAAAGCGATCGGTTCTTCTCTAGATGCTAAAGTACTATTGCAAGTTGCCGATGCCGACTTAAAAGATAAACTTGCATCTTACAATTCTTCTGATACTTTAAGCGAAAAAAATGTAGACGAACTGCGTTACTTCTTCCTCGCTTCTCAAGTAGAATTAGTCGATTCTCTTCCCGATGCAGAATACAAATCCGAATCCGAGATTGCTAACATTGCCGTCGTCAAAGCCGATGGTCATAAGTGCGATCGCTGTTGGAACTATTCGACCTCTGTAGGAACATTTTCAGAAGATCCAACAATTTGCGATCGGTGTAATGCAGCCTTGAAAGGCGAGTTTTAATTTTCACTTCTTGTAGGGATAAATTATTATCCCTACGAATATTTCCAGTAATTCGATTTAATGGCTAACTTACCAGAAGAAACACTAACTAAAATTTTTGACTTACAAAAACAGCTTTTCAAAATTATCAATGATGCAACTGCTACTGATTTTAATCTCTTTGAAAAATATGGGGAAACATCGGCAACTTTGTCAGAGTTAGATGAATTACAAAACATTAAAGAACGTGCTAGAGATGCTTATAGTCGTCTTTTTCGTTTGTTACTTAGTATTGGAGAAGCTCAACCTGAAATTAATCCCAGTACGTTAGAATTGCTATATCGGGCGATTGAACAGGCAGATTTAACTGTTAATGCTTTGGAAGTAAGTATTAAAGAAATTAAAAATAACTGGAATATATCATGAACAAAGAAATACCTGACATTGAAACCAGAGAAAAATCAGTCTCTCGACTCAAAGAAGCTTGTTTGATGTTAGATGCACTCAACATGACATTAGATGAAGCTATAGCTAGCGCAGAATCAGATATCCGCAACAACAATACTAATCGTCGCCGTCGCAAAAAAGTAGAACGTCTATTTGCAGATTATAAGAAAAGTAATTAGTTAAAAGATGCGATCGCACTCTGGAATTATTCGACTTCTGTAGGTACTTTTCCAGAAGATCCCACGATTTGCGATCGGTGTAATGCAGCATTAAAAGGCGAGTTTTAATTACTTGTATTATTGAAGGGCGATTTGCAACTTGCCCTTCTCTACATTATTCGTGTGAGGAAAAAATATTTTGCCGACAGAAAAATAAGGTAAGTACCTAAGCAGAATTATTTGTATATTCCATATTTTCCTAACCCCTAACCCCTAACCCCAATGGTGACAAGTTAAGAAACTTACCTATTAGTCAACTACTATATATGGTGCTTAATTTATTTTTAAACCC
>NZ_JBZNBU010000165.1:0-10265 GCF_058530065.1 Waterburya sp.
AAAAGAATAAAGAGAAACAACTTTTCCAGAAATATTGACGAGGGTAGCAGTTGCTGCCATAACATATTCTTGTTGCTCTCCCATCACTGAGACTTGACTAACTAAATAGATGGAGTAAGAGAGGAATTATGGGATAAAGGTAATATTGGTTGGGGTTCGGCAATCAAAGTCATTTCACTGCTAAAACATTCATTTTCACCAGTATTAGGATTCGTCCAAAAATTAGTACAATTTAGATCTCGGGCTAAAACATTCAGAGGTAAAAAAGAATTTACTATTGCAATACCAGTAATACCTATTCCTTTGCTCAAAAGAGTCAAATTAACTTTTATATTTTTTAAATTCATCATAATCAGCTATATCTAATCGTAATCTAATCGTATTTTTAGATTAATAGCCAAACAACGATCTCAGTCACAAATAAAAGCTAATATTGAAAATAGTTGGAACAACATTTATTCCTATTAGAATGACTATAAGTTTGGATTGCCTACTGATGGTAAACAATACATAAAATGATATGAATAAAATTAAATATCGGACTATATTGCTGTCTGTTGCTGCTATCTTGTTTTCTTCTTTGGTAGTGGCAAAAATAGCGGTCGATTTCGATTTTAAAAGCGATCGCCAACCAGCCAAAATCGAGCAGTCGCAGTCTAGTCCTCTACAACAATCGAGTAACGATCTAGACGAACTATATCGACAAGCAATCGAAGCGCAACCATATTTGTCTCAAGTTACCGCAAAAGTTGCCAATCAACTAGGGGGAGAAGCTTTAATCCCCAAAACTTTGAAAACCAGAGAACGTGCAATAGAAAAAATAGCTGCTGACTATGGTGGCGATGTATCGAGAATTACCGATTTAGCTCGTAGTTCGGTAATTTTTGAAACTGAAGATCGAGTATTAGAAGCTTTGGATATCTTGCGTCAAGATATGAAAGTGATACGGATTAAAAATCGCTTTGAAAGCCCCGTCAACGGCTATCGAGACGTACTGTTAAATATCCTCATGCCCAACGGACACATTGTAGAAATGCAGCTACATTTACGTGACATATTAGATGTTAAATATAAGTTTGGCGACAAAATATATCAGGAAATTAGAACCATTGAGGCGAATGCCATAGCAGAACAAAGAGATTTGACGACCGATGAAGCCAAACGTATCATTCGCTTAAATTCAGAAGCTAAAAGACTATATGACGAAGCATTTGAAAAATCTAAACTCTAAAAGTATAGATCTTAAAATCAATCAATAAGTAAATCAATCAATAAGTAAAATGTGCGATCGCTCTAAATTACCTCAAGCAGAATACTACACAGTTAACGATCGCCCTGTAAAAATTGTGCCAACTGCCAATGGCGGGAAAACGGTTTTAGTTATGAACTGGCATACTGGAGAATTTGAACGGGATTTGAGTTATTTATCGCGCTGTTATAATCCTGAACAAGATGTCGATCGCCTTTCAGAAGAAATGTTTGAAAAGTATGTTAAGAAACTAGGAGATAAGATCGAAAAGAAAAACTAACCCATAAAAATGTTAAGCGCTCGCTTTACCAACGCCATAAAACTGGCAGCAGAACTCCATTCCTCTCAGCTACGGAAGGGTACAAATATTCCTTATATTTCCCATTTACTGGGGGTTACCAGTTTGGTATTAGAACATGGTGGCAATGAAGATGAAGCTATATCTGCAATGCTTCACGATGCCGTTGAAGACCGAGGGGGAAAGGAAACCCTGGCTCTGATTAAAAGTCAATTTGGCTCAAATGTTGCCCACATTGTCTGGGGATGTAGCGATAGTTATGAAACTCCCAAACCTCCCTGGCGCGATCGTAAAGAAAATTATCTTCAACACATAACTAAAGCCTCTGCTTCAGTACGTCTAGTTTCTAATGCCGATAAATTACATAATGCCCGCGCTATTCTAGGGGATTTACGAATACATGGAGATCTCCTCTGGCAACGCTTTAGTGGAGGAAAAGCAGGAACTCTTTGGTATTATAGAAGCTTGGCAGATACCTTTCGAGAATTTCATCCTAGTACTTTGGCAGAAGAATTGAATCGAGTGGTCGAGGAAATCGAAAATCTTTCCAGAGTAAAGTAAATCCATCGGCTTCCTAACCACTGACCTCTAACCACTGACCACTGACCTCTAACCACTGACCACTGACCTCTAACCACTGACCACTGACCTCTAACCATCACAGTTAACTTTAATCCTACCTAGTTAGCTGTTGGGTTTTTACGCCAAATTATAGAGTTCATAAGTGACTGGAAAACGATAAAATGTAACCGTTAACTCGCAAACTTTAATTAACCAAGGACTATCCCTGATGCTTTTCTCACTAATAGCTGACTTTCGCATCATTTTTGAACGCGACCCTGCTGCCCGTAATTGGCTAGAGGTGCTAGTTTGCTATCCAGGTTTACAAGCTCTTTTCTTCCATCGTTTTGCCCATTGGCTTTATAAAGTAGGTATTCCTTTCTTACCCCGCTTTATTTCCCATCTAGCCCGCTTCTTAACAGGGATTGAGATTCATCCAGGGGCGCAAATAGGCAAGGGAGTATTTATCGATCATGGCATGGGAGTGGTAATTGGCGAGACAGCAATAGTCGGAGACTATTCTCTAATCTATCAAGGAGTGACTTTAGGAGGTACGGGAAAAGAATCGGGCAAACGTCACCCAACTCTAGGAGAAAATGTAGTCGTCGGTGGTGGAGCAAAAGTTTTAGGTAATATTCAAATCGGCAACAACGTTCGCATCGGTGCGGGGTCGGTAGTTTTAAAAGATGTTCCTTCTAACTGCACTGTAGTGGGCATTCCTGGTAGAGTAGTTTACAAATCGGGAGTAAAAATAAATCCTCTAGAACACGGTAATTTACCCGACTCTGAAGCAGCAGTTATCCGTACTCTAGTGAACCGCATCGAGTCTTTGGAGAAAGAAGTAAAACAACTAAGAGAGTCCCAGTCTCACAGCAAATCTTTAGTAGCTGCGGTACTATCGGATCGAAGCGATGGTGAAGTTAGTACGGAAAAAAAAGTTAGCTGTTTGTTGCGAGATAAAGAAATTAGAGAATTTTTAGGGGAATCAGATTTTGGATAAGGATGCAGAAAATCTAATAATATTTTCTATATCGATAAAATGTTAGATTTTTAAACCAAAACTATGAAACTCAATTTTTGGCGATCGCTTTATACTAAATTAACTAGTCTTTCTATATTAGCGATCGCAGCTATGGCAAGTTTTTCTTTATTGGTCATGCCCGCTTGGAGTGCTGACTACAACAAGCAAGTTTGGACAGATGCCGACTTTTCCCATCAAGATTTGACTGATGCCAGTTTCGACCATACCAATCTTCGCGGTAGCGATCTTAGTTTTTCTAAAGCTATAGGAGTTAGATTTTTTGGGGCGAATATGTCTCGGACTAATTTAGAAGGGGCAGATTTGCGTTATGCTAGTTTAGAATCGACTCGTCTGACTCGCGCTAATTTGACCGATGCAGTATTGGAAGGGGCATATCTAACCAATTCTATGATGCAAGAATCGACGATTACAGGAGCAGACTTCACGGACGCACTACTCGATCCCAATACCGAAAAAGCTCTTTGCCAAAGAGCTAGCGGCACTAATCCCACTACTGGTAGAAATACTAAAGATACTTTGTATTGTCCTTAGTTAATCATGTTTTTCAGGCGATCGCTTTTTCTCCAAATAAATGCAATCGCTTTTTTGATCGATAGAATATTAAAAAAATCTTAAAAAACTTAATATTTTTACCATGATATTGTAATGAAGCTTACTGGTTTTTTGAAAATTAAAAGCTAGAATTTTGTCTATGAACAACACAAATATAGAATCAGCAATTATACGTGCGGTCTGGGTTGCAGTAGATACTGTTAACAAAAGTACTTTATTGCAATTAAGCGATCGCGATTTAGCCGATCGCATTGTCAAACAAGTAGAAAGTATGTCTTTGTTAAATTCGGCAGAACGTCAGTCTTTAGTTGATTATATAAGAATGAAAGTTTTATTAATTCGAGAAATTGCTGAGTCTTAGCTTCTCGAAAGATGAGTAAATTCGGTAAAACTACTGATTTTCAGATTCCTTTAATCTAGGTGAATTCAGCAAAAAACAGTCATAAATTAGGCAAAGATGTCACAATATAAGTAAGAAAGAAAGATCTTGGTGACAACAAAGTCCAAATTATAGAACAGCTTGTGAATTCAATCGCTTCCATCGCAGAGTTTAATCTAGAAGAATTATTTCCCTTTAAATTAGACGAATTTCAGAAACAGGCGATCGCAGCCCTCTCCGCAGGAAAATCCGTAGTTATCTGTGCGCCAACAGGTTCGGGTAAAACTTTAATTGGGGAATTTGCGATTCATCGCGCGTTAAAACATGGCAAACGAGTTTTTTACACTACACCTTTAAAAGCTCTCTCCAACCAAAAGTTTAGAGATTTTCAAGAGCAATTTGGAGCGGAAAATGCCAAACGCATCGGTTTGTTGACGGGAGATACAATTATTAATCCCAATGCAGAGGTGGTGGTAATGACCACAGAAATCTTCCGCAATATGCTTTATGAAACTCCCATCGGACAATTGGGTACTTCTTTAGAAAATGTGGAAGCGGTAGTGTTAGATGAATGCCACTATATTAGCGATCGCTTTCGCGGTACGGTATGGGAAGAATCAATTATTTACTGTCCGCCCCAAATACAGTTAGTGGCTCTTTCGGCTACCATTGGCAATCCCAAAGAGTTGACCGATTGGATCGTTAAGGTGCGTAATTCCAATCCCGATCGCGAGGAAGATTATGAATGCGAGTTAATTAATTCTAATTTTCGTCCCGTACCTCTACGTTACTATTTTTGCGATCGCAAGGGAATCCACCGCTTGCTGAGTCAAGATGGTACGAAACTGGATTTGAAACTAAGAGCATCTGCTCCGAAAAAAGGTCAAAAAGCCAAACGACTCAAAGCCAAAGACTGTCCGAAAATTTATCAGGTAGTCCGACAGTTGCAGGAAAAAGATATGCTTCCTGCCATTTATATTATTTTTAGCCGTCGGGGTTGCGATAAGGCAGTAGATACCATTGAAGGTTTGCGCTTGGTAAGCGATCGCGAAGCCAGACAAATTGAAAGTATTTTGCTGTATTTCTTTTTAACCAATAATATTGAATTGCAAACTGCTCTATTAGATTATTTTGCGGTTGAAAATCCTCAATTAAAAGAATTACTACAAGATTATCTGGCTAATAATGAAAATGCCGAAGTAAATTTAGGCGATTATTTAGATGCCAACCCCAATCAAAAATATCTTCTGTGGCAATTTTTGTGCGATCGCTCCAACATAGCGAGAATCGAACAAATAGAACCCCTAATGCGGGGTATTGCTTCCCACCATGCAGGATTGTTACCAGCTTGGAAAGAATTAGTCGAGAAACTCTTCGAGCAAGGGTTGGTCAAAATAGTTTTTGCTACCGCTACCCTGGCAGCAGGAATTAATATGCCTGCCCGCACTACCGTTATGTCTGCTCTTTCCAAACGCACCGATGGGGGACATAGTATGTTAAGCCCTTCGGAATTTTTGCAGATTTCTGGTAGAGCTGGTAGGAGGGGAAAAGATAAAGTAGGTCATGTGGTTACGATACAAACGCCCTTTGAAGGGGCAAAAGAAGCAGCATTTTTGGCGACTTCTGGTGCCGAACCTTTGCGGAGTTGGTTTACTCCTTCCTATGGCATGGTTTTGAATTTATTACAAAAATACAGTTTGCCTGAAGTCAAAGAACTGTTAGAGCGAAGTTTTGCCGAATATCTTTCTCAGAAAAGACTCGCTCCCGAACAAACAGCGATCGCTGAAATTACTACAGAATTAGCCAAACTAGATGTGGCATTAGCTGCGGTTTCCCCTGCTCAATTAGCTACTTACCAAAAGTTACGAGAAAGAGCTAGAGAAGAACAAAGACTATTAGAAATTCTTCAACAACAGGCAGAAGCTACGATTAAAGCCAAGATTAAGCCTTTAGTACCTCAGATAGAACCTGGTAGAATTATTGGTTTAAAAGGCAAACACATTCGAGTACATTCGCCTCTGGCAGCAGTATTGGTAGATAAGATTCCTGGTTCGGGTAGAGGAATGAATTTACTCTGTTTGGCTGCGGATAATTACTGGTATATTGCGGCTAATGCCGATGTTACGGAAATCAACGAAGGGACTTTTAGCCCCCAAGAGATAGCAGACATAGAGATACCACCCCTAGATAACCTAAAACTAGGCAAATGGCGCAAAGGAGACGAAGCTACAGCGATCGCCATTAAGCAAATTGCCAATTATTTAATTCCCCCCACTCCCCCAGAAGAAGTTAGGGAACAACAACAAAGACTAGATGCCGTCAATCAACAAATAGACGAACATCCCGTACAAAAAATTGACAACCCCAACCGTCTGTTAAAGAAACATAATAAACGGTTGCAATTGCGCGAAAAACTTCATAGAACTCAAATTAAATATCAAAAGCAAAAATCCAATCAATCTTACTATTGGGAAGAATTTCTCAATCTAATTAGTGTGTTGCAAGAATTTGAAGCTTTAGATGAATATAGTCCCACTTTTCTCGGGCAAGCTGCTGCTACGATCAGAGGAGATAATGAGTTGTGGTTAGCATTGATTTTCGTTTCGGGACAATTAGAATATTTAGAACCCCATCATTTAGCTGCTACCGTCTGTGCTTTAATTACCGAAACTCCTCGTGCTGACGTATGGTGCGATTTTCCCCCACCAAAAGAAGTATTAGAAGTATTAGGCGTAAAACAAAGCGATCGCAACCAGGATAAATCGACCAACTCTTTTTCAATTCGGGAAATTAGAACTCGGCTTTTTCAAGTACAACGTCGTCATGGAGTGGGTTTACCAGTCTGGCGAGAATACGAACTAGTTGGCTTGTGCGAACAATGGGCATTAGGTATGGATTGGAACGATCTTTGTGAAAGTGTCAGTCTAGCAGAAGGAGATATCGTCAGAATGTTGCGTCGTACTGTAGATGTATTATCGCAAATTCCCCAAATACCGAATATTTCTTCCACCCTATCTAACAATGCCAGGGAGGCAATGACAATGATGAAGAGGTTTCCTATTTAACTCTAGTTACTTTTTCTGTAGATTTAAAACTTGATGGAAAAATTTATTTAACAAAAAATATAATTGCTTTGTTGTCTTACATATCTATCTCTAGATAGATAAAAAAAATTACAGCATTTAATTTATTACCTTAGTGGGATTACTTAGTCATACTACTTTTGATAATGTGTGACTAATCGCAAGTATGGAAATAGTAATCGATTATGCAAGTTAAAAAAGACACTAAGCAAGTATATCAGGAAAAAGCAAAAGCAAAATTAGAGAAATTAAATACCCAAATCGACGAGCTAAAATTAAAAGCCGAACTAGCAAAAGCTGATGCCAAAATAGAATATCGAGAAAGGCTGGCTCAACTATATACCAAAAGAGATGCAGCCCAGCTTAAATTGCAAGAATTACAGCAATCTAGCGAAGCTGCCTGGAAAGAAATGAAACAAGGTTTTGAAAGTGCTTGGAATGAGTTAAATGCTGCTTGGGAAAATGCCAAAGCTAAGTTGTAAAAACATTATTATTAAAGTCAAATAAAAATCATGGATTTAATCAGAATAATTTGTGCAATTTTTCTTCCTCCTTTGGGAGTATTTTTACAAACAGGAGTGAGCAAACAACTTTTAATCAACATTTTATTAACCATCTTAGCCTATATTCCAGGTATAATTCATGCCGTTTGGGTAATCGCCAAAGAATAAATAGATTGTTACCTTTTTCTTAAAATCATCTTCTTTTTTAAGTTTATTTATGAATCAAATACTGGATACAGTTGTTAAAAGTCTCCAAGATTTATTGGGTAGTAGCATAAAAGTTTTACCAGGAATATTAACTGCATTAGTTATTATCATGTTAACTCGCTATGCAGCCCAATTTACTACCAAAATAGCTCAAAAAATAGGTAGAAAAACATTACAAAGCAAATCATTGCGATCGCTACTTTGTAAAACCGCCAACATTTCTACTTGGATTTTGGGTATAGTTCTTGCCAGTATTGTGGCTTTTCCTGGTTTGCGCTTGGGAGATATTGTCGCCACCTTAGGACTTGGTTCTGTGGCAGTAGGTTTTGCTTTTCAAGATATATTTAAAAACTTTTTATCTGGCATCTTAATTTTGATCCAAAGACCATTTCGGATTGACGACCAAATAATTATTGGGGACTATGAAGGCACTGTAGAGCAGATAGATATTCGTACTACCAAGATTCGCACTTATGATGGAGAACGAATATTAATGCCCAACTCAGAAGTTTTTACTAGTCCAGTTAGAGTCCGAACGGCATTTGATAAACGTCGTACCGATCTAGCAGTTGGAGTAGATTATAATACATCTCTACCCAAGGCTAAAAATATCTTACAAAAAACTATTGAAAGAGTTGATGGAGTTTTAGATAATAAATCGCCAGAAATAGATTTAGTTGGTTTTGGCGATAGTTCCATTGACTTTATCGTGCGTTATTGGACTCACCCCAGACAACCTCAAGTAAGACAGGTTCAAACTAGAGCAATTATTGCGATTAAAGATGCTTTAGATGGTGCTGGTATTGGCATTCCCTATCCAATTAGGACGCTATATTACTATAACCAAGATCGATATGATGACAATATGCCCCCACAGAATCATAATAATGGCAACGGCAGTCGCGATCGCGATTTTACTAGGGTGGATTAATTATTATTAAAGAATCAAGGAAAGGCTTTAAAATGTCCTTTCCTCTTTTATGAATATTTTTTAATTATTTTTGCTCTTTGCAGCGAAACCTTCCTGCCACGAAGTCTCTTTTTGCTAAATGCTTGGTTTTACGCCCTGTAACTCGCTTGCGCCACATCTTAAAGCTAGAGGGTTTCATTTCTTTTCGCATTAGGGCAATTACATCTTTTTCTCTCAAACCAAACTGTATTTCGATCGCTTTAAAAGGAGTCCGATCTTCCCAAGCCATTTCTATTACTCGGTCTATAGTTTTTACGTCTAGTTTTGATAAATTCATTAAAAATAACTTTTCTTAAACTTAATATGTATATATATTAAGTAAATTTTAATTATTTTTGCCAGTTTTCTCTATATTCTTGCAAAGTAAAGTTTTTACCGTTTCAATCTTTTGTTTTCGATTTTACTGTGCCAATTTTAAACCTGTAATAACACTGACAAAATACTGAAAAAAATAATACATGATGGAACAGTGGGTCGTGTTGGAGAATTAAAGCATTGTGTCTGGCAAATTGGCTACGATTGGAAATCGCTTAATTA
Organism: Waterburya sp.; assembly: GCF_058530065.1. Lineage (NCBI taxonomy): Bacteria > Bacillati > Cyanobacteriota > Cyanophyceae > Pleurocapsales > Pleurocapsaceae > Waterburya > Waterburya sp. Next base: position 9,382 of record NZ_JBZNBU010000165.1, read on the forward strand.
CGGCTATTATGTTAGTTGCTATGTTAATAGCTTGTCAAGAAATGCCCGAAGCGCATCAGTTCGATCGCATCGAAAGTTTAGAAATCGAACGCTGAATAACATCAGTTCGGGTTTAGTTATTAGTTATTAGTTTTAAAAATAAAAAAAGCTACAGGTAATATTCCCATAGCTCGATCCCTGTTCCTAGAGACGTAATCTAGTAATGTATTGTGTTTCTACGCTGTTTTACTTGTCTTGACTGGTAGTTAAAATATTGTTTGCCAACTTATCGGGTACTTCTTGAAGATGGTCGTATTTCCAGTCAAAGAAACCAACTCCCAAAGTGAGCGATCGCAATTCGATGATAAAATCGTGCATTTCTGCTTGGGGTAAATAGCCAGATATTTTATCCCAGCGTTTCCAATTAGCAACGTTCTCATAACCGAGAATTTGTCCCCTGCGTCCTGTAATTAGCTGTAAAGCTTTGGAGGTAAATTCATTAGGTACGGAAACGGTAATATTCAAAACTGGTTCGAGCAAGACTGGGCTACATTGACTCATCCCTTCATTCATGGCAATTCGAGCCGCTTGTTTAAAAGCCTGTTCCGAACTATCTACTGAATGGTGCGAGCCATTAGTGAGGGTGACATCTACATCCACTACAGGAAATCCCAAAGGTCCTTGTTGTAAATATTCCTTGACCCCCGTTTCTACTCCAGGAATATATTGTTTCGGCACTACCCCACCCACAATCGTTTCGTGAAATTGAAACCCTGCTCCGCGAGATAGAGGTTTAATATCGAGATAAACATCCCCAAAAGCTCCGTGTCCGCCACTTTGATGTTTGTAACGACCGTGAGAATTAGTAGATTTGCGGATAGTTTCTTTATACGCCACCTTGGGTA
>NZ_JBZNBU010000166.1:0-3557 GCF_058530065.1 Waterburya sp.
ATTTTTAGGACAGATCTAACAGATCTATTGGTTTATCGGTCAAATTTCTGACAGACTAACTCTCCAGGACTACCAGATTTCAAAGGAATAGGATATTTGCCTTTACGGGTAACAGTGCGATCGCGACAGTTGTAGATTTCGAGATCCCTTTGCTTTTTGCCATCAATACTGACTTTAGCTCGATATTCCCAATAATTTTTGGCACTGCGTTTCAATTGCAAGATACAGACTTGTTGACCAAAGCGAGTGCCACATATTTGAGCCTCGGCATCATAAATAAAGCTCAACCAGAAAATTCCTAATAATACAAATAAACTTAGATATTTCATTAATTGCGGATTAATCAATTTGGGGAGGCAATTCTAGGGAGATTTGTCCCATATTGCCAGTACGAAAATCATAGAGTATTTGACGCGCTACTCTTTCTTTATCCCCTTGGTAAAAGCGATCGCTAGCTTCTTGAATAAATGCTTCTCCCGTCATTCCTGTCGGGTCTAAATTAAAACGAGATTGCAACACCTTAGCGTAACCCAATCGGAGTAACAAATCTACCTCTGCTGCTGCTACTACTTGATTATCGTAGGATGCTTGCCCAATATCTTCACAAATCGCTAGTTTGATCGCATCTTCTTGATTTTCTAATCGCCAAGGAATAATTCCAGGAGCATCTAATAATTCAATTTCCTGGGAAATTTTTACCCAACGCAATTGACGGGTTACCCCAGCACGACGCTCGCTCACGACAATTTTTTTACCGACCAAACGATTAATTAAAGCCGACTTGCCCACGTTAGGAAAACCAATAACCACTGCCCGCACTCGACGAGGGCGCATTCCGCGATCGCGGCGACGCTTATTCATCGCCACTCCACTTTTTTGGGCTGCTGCTTTAATAGCTTTGATGCCTTTGCCTTGTTTGGCGTTAGCAAAGTAGGATTCTTTCTCTTGAGATTTGAACCAAGTTAGCCAATCTTGTTTGGCAAATTCGGGAATCATATCCACCCGATTCAAAACTACAATGCGGGGTTTTTCTCCAATCCAATTATCTATTTGAGGATGATGGGAAGCCAAAGGAATGCGAGCGTCTAAGACTTCTAGGACAACATCAACTTTTCTCAGTTGTTCTTTGAGTTGTTTTTCTGCCTTGGCTATGTGACCTGGATACCATTGAATTGGAGGTGCGGACATGATTGATTTATTCTTTGCTTGTGCGATCTCTAATTTTAGTTTCCCCAGAGAATAAATCGTTAATTTAATTTTGTTTTAACACGCAATGCGATCGCCTGAATTTTAATAACTTACAAAAAATTAAAATCAACCTAAATCAAATGTCTGTATATGCTTATGGGTATTCCAGTACGCTTTCTCACATCTATTAAAGACTTATAAGAGCCTTTAGTCCTTTCGGCAACAATTTTTTGGGCTGCGGATAGTTCAATATTACAAGCAGCTAATTCTTCTACCGAAAAAGAATTCAAACGTCTCCAAGATACATCAGCTTCTTTATTGAGATCGTAACCAAAAGTAATTAGTGGTTCTATTTTTCTCAGATAGTTTTCAGGAATTCCCGCAACTTCTGATAGTTCTTCTATATGAGTAAATATATATCCTTCTTGAGCCAGGGCTAAAATATCATTTGCATAAACAATAGGTAAACCTATAAAGTGTACTAGCTCATCTTGAGTACAGTTGTTAATATCAATTTGTCCTTTATCTTGAGCAATAAGTTTGGCAGTATTAATACTATCTACAAATCTTCCTTTGGAAGTAGTTTTGATTAAATAACTTTTTTTCAAATAGAAAGCCGTTCCAATTTGAATCAACCATATAATACCGATTAATTGTGTCGAAGATAATAAGATACTCAAAGTCAAAAACCCGCTCCCCAACCAAATCCACTTAGGAGTTTTTGACTTATTACCCGCATAAACAATCGCTAAACTTCCGAAAGTAGGAATAAATGAGAACCATACCCATTGAGGAGTTTTTAACAGCCAATCTTGAGAATTTGACACGACTATCACACAAATATAAAAATTATAGAGAATCTAAGAATTTTCTCCGCTTTTCTTCGTATTCTTCTGCTGTAATCACTCCAGAATCATAAAGACCTTTTAGTTTCATTAATGTTTCTGTCTTAGCATTGGAAGATTCTTGATATCCCATTCCCGTACTGGCATATTGTGCATTTGCACCATTATACTTGGCATTAAAATCTCGATCTGACATCAAAATCAAGCCAATAAATTCAAAAAAGGCAATCAAACCAGGAATGAAAGTCCAAAAAAATAATAGATATATAATTCCTGCTAGATTATTACCTAAATAAAATTTATGTATTCCAAGACCACCTAAAAAAAACGCTAATAATGCTGCTACAGCTTTGTTTTTCATAATCGTTTCATTGAATTAAATAAAATATGTAGTTTATACTCGCTTATATTTTTCTTTTCAAAAATTTTGGTATTACCAATAAATAGAGAATAACCAATCCTAATTGAGTTTCTATTAAAGTAAGATAGCCTTTTACTAAATAATTCAAATTCATATTTGAATTAAAAGAAAAAATTATAACTCCTAAAATAGCAAAGGGAATTAGTTTTAGATGATTCATTTTGACAAACTAATTTAGTATATTTCGATATTAACTAATTGAATCGCTAGTAGTCATGGTGAAAAACTCTGATTTTTTTAATTAATCTTTTAAACCCAAATAAGTAATTTTGTGTAGCGAATCAAAATCACAAATTATTCGCGATCGATAAAAAGATGACTTAACGATCTTGATTAATATCTACGATTTCTTGCTGAAAATAACTGAGATCGCTCTTCACTCAACTCTATAAAAAATATTAACTATTAATTAACTCTTAACCGTTAATTTAACTTTCATTTACCTGCGCCTGAGACGATGGAAAATGGATTTTACGTAGTTTTAGAAACTAATACTAGATTGAGTAAATGTAAATAAATTGTATCACTCTCATTTTAGTCGATGCTTTTAGCAAACGTCAAGAAAAATATTATATTTGCTTGACAAAAAGCGTAAAAGATACTCTTTTTAATCCAAATTACTAAATTCAGTATTAGTTAAAAGCTAAAACTACAAATATGTATCCTGTTGTATAACTTTTCTAAAAAACCTTAAGTTTACTATCTCAAATTTACATGGATAATTCTATTAAGTTAACGCAAATTGGTCGCTACGATTCGGGTATTTTCGATGAAGGGGCGGCTGAAATTACGGCTTACGATTCTGGTAGCCAACAGTTATTTGTGATTAACGGTGCTACTAGCACTATTGATATTTTAGACCTTAGCGACCCTACCAGTCCTACTTTTGTCAGAGCGATCGATATTTCTGAATTGGGAGATGGCATCAATAGTATTGCCATTAAAGATGGTATTGTTGCCGCAGCTATTGAAGGGGAAGCAGCAGACGACTTGGGAACGATTGTTTTCTTCGATATTGAAGGTAATGTTTTAAACCAGGTAACTGTGGGTGCGTTGCCTGACATGGTTACTTTTACTCCCGATGGAAGTAAAGTGCTGGTAGC
>NZ_JBZNBU010000167.1:0-15779 GCF_058530065.1 Waterburya sp.
AACTCCTGCTGGCTCTCAAACGCCGACTGAAGGCGATCGAGCATAGCGTTAAAGGTGGCACTCAGTTCGGCAATTTCATTCTTTCCCCTAGCTGTAATGCGCTCTGACATATCAGTTTGACTAATTCTACGGGCGGTTTGCGTAACCTGACGTAGAGGTAACAATACTCGTCCAGCGGTACTCCAGGCGATCGCAAAAAAGAGAATCGAAACTACCGTAGCCACTTTAATTACTAAGATAACCGTTTCAGTTCCCGTTTGATAATCCACCCTTGCATCCCGCAGGGCGATCGCAATTGCTTTAGTACCATCTTTTTCTATAGGCTTAGCAACATAGTATATTGGAGCGTTATCGACAATCAATTCGCCGTTAGTCAAACTAGAAACCCGATTCCATTCTTCCAGTAAAGTAGAGTGTTGAGCGATCTCGTCTGGTAATGGTAAATAACCATGGTTAATTATCTGTCCTTGTACCAGTGCCAAGATATACTCGTTTCTGGGGGTAACATGGAGCGGTAAAATTTTTGTGACAATATCTTGTAGCTGTGCCGATTTATCGTTAGCTGCTTGTTTTTCCACCAAGCGATCGAATTTATTAACTTCTGCGACCAAAGCTTCTTGGGTTCGGCTTTTCAATACGTTACTGAAAATTTGATGGGTTACCACCACAGAAACCAACACAGTACAGGTAGTAAGCAGAAAGTACCAAGCAAGAATCCGAAAACGAACGCTAAAAAATATCCGCTGTTTGGCAGTTTTTAGCTTTGGGCTTGGCTCTGGTTGTTGAGAAGAAAAATCGGTTCTCATTGTTTTGGTCTGTTTGATTGTATTTGCCTTTGGTTTTAATCCTTCCGCTACGGCATTGTCTTGAAATAATCTAGATAATTTCAAGACTGGGTTAGAATATCTTCGCCAGCACGATTATCAACAGGCGTTACAAGAATTCACGAACATAAATGAGGGAGATAATCTAACGGGTGCAGTTTATAGCAATCGTTGTTTGATCGATCTTCAATTACAAAATAATATGGCTGCGGAAGCAGATTGTGCGATCGCGATTCAATACAATTCCCATAACCTAGAAGCCTATCTCAATCTAGGTTTAGCTGAATATCGCCAAGGAAAATACCAAAATGCGATCGCGAATTATCGAGAAGTAATTAAGAGAGACAAACAAGACTATCGCGCTTATTACAACCGAGGATTGGGATATTTCGCTTTAAAACAATACGATCGAGCGATCGCAGATTATCAAACCGCTTTAAAATATACAACCCCAGGAAATATAGAAGCAAAAAGCATCATTCACAACGATTTAGCTTTAGTTTATATGGTGATAAACAAAAGCCAACAAGCGATCGATAACTTCAGTAAAGCGATCGCACTAGACCAAGACAATTACAGTGCTTACTACAATCGAGGCTGTGCTTATCACCAACAAGGAAAATACCAAATAGCCATTCAAGATCTTTCCCAAGCAGTTATGCTCAAACCCGATTTTACTCAAGCATACCTACACCGAGGCATCATTAACCATCAAATCGGCGCAACCAAAAACGCCTTTAACGATCTAACTCTAGCTTTAGAACAATACCAAGATCGAGACGATCGAGAACAATTCAAGGCAGTCTTAAATCTCAAACAACAACTCTTCTACAATCAACGGAGTAAAGTCGTCTAATACTAAAAAAAAATTCTTCTTTTGCGCCTTTGCGAGAAACAAAATCAAATAATATTAAGTCAAGGAGAAATGGTATGACTACATACACACTACTCAAACTGATAATGAATCCAACGGCGATCGCTTTGATATAGTTTTAGCACCATCCCTTATCCTTCATTCCTTCTAGTAGTGAATCCAACGGCGATCGCTTTGATAGCGAACAATTACAGGATGATTGAGACGGTTGATTGCCACCTTTTGCAATTCAATATCGGCTGGCAAATCAAATAAAGTAGGAAGTAAAGAGGGAGTTAGAAAACGAGTCGAGATGGGTAAAGATAAACTATTCGGATCGATCGCATTTCTGGAAGCCATCACAAAACCCCAAGATCCAAAACTGGGTACGTTGGTTAGATAAGGAGAAGATTTCAAGCCGACAGATTCTAGAGTGAGTTTAATACAGCTAATTACTTTAGGGGCAAAAAAAGGACTAGATGCTTGGGTGACAAATACCCCGTCGTCTTTTAATTGAGATAAGAGACGGAGATAAAAACCGCGAGAATATAGCTTGGCGAGAATCTTGCGATCTGGATCGGGAAAGTCGGCAATAATCACATCAAATTGTTCTGGGAGGGTGGCTACCTTACTAAAGGCATCCCCATAAATAACTTCGACTCTCGGATCGGCAAAAGGATTTTGATTGGCTTTCAATAACCGAGGATGTTTGCTGGCTAAGTTCACTACCGCAGGATCTAACTCCAGCAAAACAACCTTTTCCACTTCAGACCATTTTAGAATCTCTCGCAAAGCCATCCCATCCCCCGCACCCATGAGGAGGATATTCTTACGATTAATATTAGCACTCATAGCGGGGTGAATTAGAGCCTCGTGATAACGATACTCGTCAAAGGTCGATAACTGCAAATCCCCGTCTAAAAACAGTCTTAAATCGTCGCTCCTGCGAGTTAAAACAATCCGTTGATATTGAGACTGTTGGCGATAAATTACTGGGGCTTGATATAAATTATTTTCCAGACGGTTAGTAAAGGGAATAGAAATAGGCGCGATCGCAATTAAAGCCATCGCCATACCCAACCCCACATATTTCCAAGACTTGAGTTGTTTAAAAAAAGTACCCAAGAAAAATACCATCACTGCGGGTAAAGCACCCAAAATAAACCCCGTAGGAAACAAACCGAGAAATGGCAACAACAACAAAGGAAAGGCGATCGAACCAAATAACGCCCCCAGGTAATCCAAAGCCAAAACACCAGCCAAAGCATCCTTAAGATCCGAATCCATTTCCAACACCCTGGTTAACAAAGGCACTTCCAAACCCGCCAAAATACCCAAAATAGTCGTAGCCAGACATAAACCCAACCACAGACTGCGATCATAAACAAATAGAGCGAATAAACCCAAAGGAAGCAAAGCCGTCAAGGGTGCGATCGCCAGTTCTACTTTCACAAACGCATTTAATAAATCCTGCTGCAAAAAATCGCTATCCTCATTCCTAGCAATAAACTTACTCAAATAAGAACCAATTCCCATCGCAGCCAAAAACCCGCCTACTGCTACCCCATAAGCCAAAGCCTGATTCCCCACCAAGTAACTAGCCAAAGTACCCAACAGCAACTCCACCGCTAATCCACAGCTAGAAGATACCGCAGCACTCAGCAGCAATAACTGTTGTTGTCTTTTACTAATTAAAATTTTCGTTGTTGGCATTCGTTACTTTAGCTAATTACACCCTCATACTTACTGGTTATTTTAAAAAACAATAGCTTTACCCTAAAGTCATCAAATTGATCTGAGAAATCATAGTAATAGCTATCTTCCATTGGATGTTCAGCAACCCAGAAATTCCGATTGGGACACAAAAGACGACCCAAATCTAGATCGAATTTAGTTCTATATGGTGCATTCAGTTCCCTATATTCTGAAATAAGCATATCGATCGCATTAAGATCTTCTTCAACTATTTTCCCAAGAACGCTTTTGCCTTTCTGCTTCGCTTACAGGTGTTTTTCGTCCTGCTTGTTGAAATTCTTCTGGTACGTCAAGCAAAGGGAAATTTTGTTTTACATTAATCACTACTGGTTCGTTATAGAACATCTTATTTGCCTCCCAGTCACCCAGTCTCCCAGTCACCCCGTCACTTCCCTGCACCCAAACCGCCACCGCGAAATTCGGGATATTCAGCACGAGAAGGAGATGCTTGCCAATAGCCACCATAATAAACCCCAGAGAATCTCGTACCCCTGCGACTGACGTAATTAGAGTTAGGCTGATTCTCCTGACGTAGCCGAAAAGCTGAAGGATAGTTAATTGCCGAATTAATAGAAATAGCTGCGATCGCAACTGAACCAATTGTATAAATTTTACTCAACATAGTTTTTTTAACCTATAACCTATAACGGTTTGAGAAAGACCAATAACTAATAACTAATAACTAATAACTAATTACTAATAACTAATTGTTACGACTTCTGTTTCCCCTACTGTTTTACATCTCTGTCTGACTTCCAAATGCGTCCAATCCACAGGACGATCGGGGGTAACATTTACCTGAAAGCCATAGGAATCATAGGGTTCGAGAACAAAAAACAATTTCAAATTAGCCGTTCCACTGACTTCATCGTTTTTTCTAACCACCATGACGCGAACGTTGTAGGTATTGTTGAAAACCCGTTCTCCGTAGGAGTTATTAATAGCTAGATTGACATTAATATTGCGCGGAGTATGTTCGTCTAACTTCGTTTTAATCTTTACCCGAACTAGATTATCCGCACCTCCTACCTTTCCTCTACCAAAAGGATCGCTATCTTTAATTCGTTTACTAACTATCTTTTTACCGCTAGCTTGAGTAGCACCTAAAGCACAGATAGCTAAAATACCACTACATATACCACCCCAAGCTAAAACGCCCCTTTCGATGACGTTATTTTGAATTTTGATTCTAAATGATACGGGTGAGGGGGTATTTATTTCGGTTTGATTTCTTTCTAATAAAGCGATCGCCACATCGATTTTCTCGGCATGAGGCAAACGCAAATCTATTCCCCCCTGAAGATCCGACTCTCGCCAAGTACCAGACTCTCCATCTTCATACCAAGTACCCGATTCCTTCCAGTCTTCATCGATCGCCGAAGCAACAATCTTACCCTGCTTGTCGATCAGCTGAATCTCATACACAATCCAGTCATTGAGCGATCGCGAATTGCCGAAAGAAGATGTAACATCAATTCGCAAAGCACCAATCTTGGAAGGGGGAAGATCTATTTCGCCTACTTTAACCACTTCCTCTTCTTCAACTTGAACTATTGTATTCAGTAAAGTTTTGGCTGGGGGAAGACCAAAAATACTTGCTAATAATAAAGCAATGGAAATTAATCCAGGAAAGTAAACCCAAAGATCTGCAAAGCGTTTGGTTTTGGCTGTGGAAACATTAACCGTCATAAATCACTGTCTTACAATTGCTATCCCCTATGCTAAGAGATTTAAAAGTTTTTCGTAACTGCGATCGTCTTCTCTACATAATCGATCGCATTACTTAAATCCAGTTTTACAAGCTAATGTATCATAAGTTTAAAATTGACACATTAACTAACTAGCTTGTATGACGTAAGATTGTAATCGCGATCGCTAAAAGCCAACTAGTAAATAACCACAATATTGCTAAACATGACTGGAACAATAATCGCTTTGAGCATCAGTTCGACTCATTCCTTTAGTAAAACCAATCGAAACAGCATCGAATTGATTGCAGGTATTGGTATCAAAGGAGATGCCCATGCTGGGGAAAAAGTGAAACATCGATCGCGGGTAGCTAGAGATCCGAGTCAACCAAATTTGAGACAGGTGCATTTAATCCATTCCGAATTACACCAAGAATTAAAGGAAAAAGGCTTTAATGTTTCTCCTGGGGATATGGGAGAAAATATTACCACCCAAGGTATCGATATACTAAGTTTACCTACCGATACCCTTTTACACTTAGGAGACAAAGCAGTAGTTAAGGTAACGGGATTGCGGAATCCTTGCGCCCAATTAAACGCCTTTCAGCCTGGTTTGATGTCTGCGGTATTAGATAAGGATAAAGAAGGTAATCTCATCCGTAAAGCAGGGGTAATGAGTATAGTTATGGCTGGTGGAATAGTTCGGACAGGCGATCGCATTACCATCGAATTTCCTGCCAAACCTTATCGGCAATTAGAAAGAGTTTAATGTGTCATAAGTTTAAATTTAACACACAATAAATTATACAATATCAAATAGACAACCAAATTAATATTGTTTACAACCCCCAAAATCTCTGCGGTAACAAAATAGAAACAGGTGAAATGAGAATCGTAAATATTTGACCATCATGCCTTATTTAGTAAGTCGCGATCGCAATAATTCTGAAGATAAAACAAATCAAGATAATGAGAGGGTTTATAGTAGGCGTGGTAGTTGTTCGATAAACCCATAGCGACCTTTATTGCATATTAGAGGAGAACGATCCTTATCTAATATTTATTGACTTAGTCCATCTATTAAAAATATTACTGATGAGAAAAACAATTTTGACAGCTATGAGTGTTGCTGTAGCGTTTTTTCCTCTGGCTGCTTTATCTCAAGATACTCAGACTCAAGATGTATCGAAAAATTCTGTTCAAGAGAACTATACGGGATTTGCAATTGAAGATGAAGACAAAGTATTTCAGCCAGTAGATAAATTAACCTTTATCCAATGTTTTTATTCCCCAAGTAGAAATAGCCACAAAGTAGTATTTCTTTCAGATGATATTCCTAGTGCAAAGGATAGAAGAGTAATAATTACCAACGTTACTAATGGAGAACAAAATATCGATTCCTTGTCTTATAGCGATTTGAAATACGAAGAGGATCGAATTTCTGAAGAATTGGAACTTCAAGTAGAAACAGAAAATGACGATCGCAAGCTAGCAGTTACAGCAGGTCAAAATCGTTTCAAGTACGAAATTGTAGATATTCAAGAAGAGAACGGTCAAGAATTAGAAGTAATCAGAGATACGGGATATTTTTCTGCAACCATTAATAAGCCCCCAACATATTCATTTTGTGAAAATAATATTAAAAAGCCTCCGACACCAGATTTTTATTACAATCCTCACTCAACAGAAAGCCTCGAAGATCGAGTAAGAAATAGCGACGGATACAAAGACGCGATCGAACGTAATCATAGTGTTCCCGATCTAAATTTTCCCGAGCCTCCTAAGATAGATATTCCCAATCGCTCGAATTTTTAAACGTTTCTGAGAGATACCAATGATAAAAGGCGATCGCAATGAAAATAATTCCAAAAGTACAGGCGATCGCTTTAAATAATGAAGTCAATCCACATCAAGCGTTTTGAATAATATGCTCTACTGAAGTTGGTAAATTATTTAAAGACTCCTGAAGAAAAGAAGGTAGTAGAGGAAGCTTTTTTAAGATATTAGAATCGATGGGAAACCATTGAAACTCCAAGCAAATATCTCGTTCAATACCTGGGAAAGATGAGTCTTTAGTTAGGTATGGCGATTGCTCTGTAAATTGCATCAAATAATAAAAAGCAATCTCATGATATTGTTGGTTGTTATATTCAAAGAAATTCTCTACTAGCCATAGCAAACGAAGGATCTCTACATCGGCGTTTAATTCCTCTTTTAGCTCTCTTACTAGAGCTTCTTGACTTATTTCTCCTAACTCCACTCTTCCTCCTGGAAAAGTCCAAAAATTATCGGTATTCAAACGATGCAATAAAACCCGATTATTGGCGATCGCAATACCAGCCACGCGAAAGTTAAATCTGCGATCGCCCTGAGTAAAAGTAATCATAGATTTACAGAGGTTTTTCCAGAAAAATAGCGTTACCAAAGTTTGGATCTAATTCATAACCAACAAAGCCAAACTTAGCATAGGCATTTCTGGCAGGGGTGTTATTTTCTAAAACCTCTAGAGTGATTTTGCAAGCATCCTTTTCCCTAGCAATTTGTTCTACTTTTTCTAACATCAATTGGCTAATTCCCTGCTTTCTGTATTCTTTCAGTAATGCTAAATCGTGAATGTTGACTACTGGTTTGCACTTGAAGGTAGAAAAAACAGTAAAACAATTAATCAAACCTGCGGGTTTACCATCCACATAAGCCACAATCGAAAAAGCAAACGGAAGTTTGGCTAATTCTGCAATCAGATTTTCCTTAACATAGCGATCGAGTGCTTTACCTCCTCCTGCTGGATCGCAAGCATAGCCATCGAGTAAAAAGACAATATCTTCAGCTTGTTGTTTATTCTTATAGTCTGCGATCGCAATCTCAATTTTCATAAGTTACTTTTGTTTCAATATTTTAATTTTGACACTATAAATTATCTCGATTTTGATTTTTGTATTTTTTGATAAATGCAGAAGACTTTAATATAGATAGACGTTTACGATCTCGACTTTTCTCTTGACGAAATTAGACCCAGCTATCAGTTTAATCTCGATGGTATATCTTGCCAGGGTTCTGTTCCTCAAGCGATTGTAGCTTTTTGAGAATCTACAGATTTTGAAGATGCTATCCGAAATGCGATCTCTATTGGCGGCGATAGCGATACCATTGCTTGCATGACTGGAGGTATCGCTCAAGCTTTTTACGGTGGCGTACCCGATGCGATCGCGCGATCTGCTTTGAATAAGATAGACGAACCTTTACGCCTGGTTGTTGAAGAATTTGCAAGTAAGTATTGTATTTAGTATTTTGTTCCAACTATTTAGTTTTGACACGATAATGCGATCGCAAATGGAACTAATAAGTCTATGTTCTTGAGTTTACAAAAATTTTTACTTTAAAGCGAAGTAGTAGCGTGGGCAATGCCCACACTACCATACTCCCTGTGATATCAAAGCTGAAAACTACTTCAATATTGTCCATAGTAATTATTTATAACTAACTCTCTCAATTATTTTCATTCGTAGTATGTAACACAAAATATTTATTTTGTTGTAATTAAAAACACTACATTGCGGTATTCACGATCGCAACTAAGAGGTTTGTAAAAACTTTATAAATAAGAAAGTCAGATAAATCAAGAATAAGTAAAGTACAAAATATTCTAAAAGATTGAATTGTTTTTCGCTTTTAAATAGATATTTTTTCATCATACTTTAACATTCTCGATTGAAACTTTCAGTATATTTCTGGATAACTTTAACAGTTGAATTAAATATCGAATTATATTATTGAAAATGTCTTTACAAATTACCAACCAGGTCTTAAAACTCACCAATCAAGAAAGAATCAAAGCTGGTTTAGAACCTCTAAAACTAAATAATCAACTAGCCACAGCAGCAGAAAAACACAGCGATAGTATGGCAGAAGATGACTTTTTTAGTCATACAGGAAAAAATGGTTCTAATGTTGGCGATCGTGTTCGCGATAATGGATATCAATACTCAACTGTAGGTGAAAATATTGCTGCGGGATATGCTACTGCGGAGCAAGTAGTTCAAGGTTGGATGAATAGTCCTGGTCATCGTGCAAATATTTTGAATCCTAACTTTACAGAAATAGGTATAGGATATGAATTTCTCAAAAATGATACTGGTTCGGTTAATTACAACCATTATTGGACGCAAGTTTTTGGTAAATCATTAAATAATAATAGTGGCGATAATAATACCAGTACCAATCAATTTTTTGGCGATAAAAATAATAACAAAATTATAGGTAATAATGATGCCAACAAGATTAAAGGAAGAGCTGGCAAAGACTATTTAGAAGGAAAAGGCGGTAACGATATTCTTGTAGGAGGAACTGGTGCGGATACCTTATTGGGTGGCGCGGGTAATGATAAATTATTCGCTGGTGCAGATGACGATCTTTTGGATGGTGCGTCTGGTTCAAACATATTAACAGGGGGCAGTGGTTCTGATACCTTTGTTTTAAGCGATCGAGGATTCAATAAAATACGCGATTTTCAATTAGGTACAGATACAATAGGATTAGCCGATAACCTAACCTTTGATAACATCGAAATTAGCGGGAATAATAATAGTTTTTTGTTCTATGAAAGTCAAAAGATTGCTGTTTTAGTCGGCATTAGTCCCGATAGTTTGACAGCAGAAAACTTTACCGATTTCTAATTATTTATCTCGAAACATTTCATAATAGGGAATATTCTTCTTGACGGCATAATCAGTTTTAGAAGAATAAAAATTCCCTTCTCGATCGTGAAAAGCCCAACTGGTAGGAAATTGGACGATCGCACCCAGGGTAAGAGGAACTCCCGATTCTTTCAAAGTCTTGATTCTTCGGTGCAGGGTGCTTCTCGATAAACCAGTTTCTTCCATTAGTTGGCGGTAAGTATATTTTTTTCCATCAATTAGCATGGGATTTCTACTCAGTAAAATGTGTCAAAATAAAAACTATGACACATTATAAAAATAATATCTAGGCTATTTTCAACTAGTGCGATCGCGATCGCATTTACCCCAGAAAATATATTTGATAGTAATACAATGTAGTTAACAGACCGAATAAAGTATTTTGTTTCATTAATTTAACTTTGACACAAAAAAGATAGTATTAAATTACTAATAAAACCTGAAAAGTAACCAAAAATCATTGTTTAAACCTAGAATTTTAAAAATCATCTTTAATTTCTCAAGTCTTTAAAAAACAGCATATCTACTCTTAACTTTTGACTATTTAGGAAATTAAGAGAAAGTAATAACAGTCACCCACTACCTAACAAAATGCCTCTACCCCGAATTAAAGTAGCCAAAGACAAAGCAGAATTAGTTAGAAAGCTACTGGATAGTAAAGGATCTACAGGAGCATTTCAAACCTATGCAGATATCATTGCTTTTGCAGCTAGTTTGGGAATAAAATACGGTAAACGAGTTCGACTGAATGAAATTTCTCAAAGCGAGCCAGCACCAATCAATTTAGAAATATTTATTTCGCGAGGATACGATCGCCTGATCGAATTAATTGCAGTAGTAGAAACTGAAGATATAAAAATATTGGCGACAGATGCAACTACAATAGCTAACAAAATTCAGATCTTTGAAGAATATGCCAATGGAGGGCTAGCCAATCTCGCTCTAGAATTGCGAGGTGCGGTAGATTATACTGAAAGATTGATTTTGATTCTCAATGCCGAAAGATATGCCCCCCAAACTAGTGAAGAAGAATTCGATTTGAGTCGATTTTTATAAACTTACGTTTTTTTCGAGAAAGCAACTAGAGAATAAAAAATATCTATAACAGTAAATCTTACTACAAAATACCGAGTGAAATCAGTATATAAGCTTAAATAAATGTATAAATTTTCTGATAATATTAACTTAGTTTACGAAAAAACACCTAGACTTCATCTCATCTTCATAATGGGTCATAGGTTTTTAAAAATTCAATAAAGATGCTTTTGCGCGCTCAGAAAGTTGCATAAAGCAAGGGTAAACTGCGTACATGGGGTATGAAAAGGCAACTATCAAGTTTGTCACAGAGAATAAAAAGTAACTTAATAAACTTAATAATGTTGAGGAGTCGCGATCGCAGCTTACTAGCAATTAGATGAGTAATTTATGCTTGCCAGACAATTCCTAGAGTATCAACTGCTTCGATCAATAAATTCTGAAATATTAATTCAGTTTTAGATTCTGTTGCAAACTAAGAAAATTGTTTGAGGAAATATTCATATCATGTATAGCCAACAATCTCAATTCAGTGACTTTCAATCCAGCTTTTCAACATCTCAAGAATATAGTGGAGAAGGGTTACTATCGCCATTTCAACAAAAACTATTAAAAGAGAAACTCAAAACCAAATTAAGACCAGAATACCGCCGAAGAATTGAAATAATGTTGATGGCAGATCGGGGTCACTCTCAAACTCAAATCTGTACTGCATTAAATTGTTCCCACGAGACTGCTAGATATTGGACTCATATCGCTCAATCAGGAGAAGCACACAAATGGAAAGATTTACCCATAGGCAGACCCAAAACAGTCAATGAAAAATATCTCAATCGCCTGCGCGACTTAGTAACCAGAAGTCCTCGGGATTTTGGCTATGCTTTTACACGTTGGACGGCTGGCTGGTTGAGCAAACACCTCGCCGAAGAATTGGGCATTGAAGTTAGCGAACGTCATGTCAATCGCTTGCTCAAACAAATGGGATTGTCAACTCGTAAAACTCCCCAGGAAGAAGAGCAAAGGGCGGAAACCAAAAATAGATTGTCAAGATTTGGTAAAGGCAATAAATCTAATATTGTAATTCGCAACCTTTCAGAAAAAAGACAACCGCCAACCATTAGCTTTAGCCCTTTTCATCTAATTTAATTTAACTCAATTTATTTTTTAATAAATAGGTCTCGATCGCTCTTTAGTACTGGCTTTAAATCATGTATGCAGATCCCAAAACTCAAGCAAACATTCAAAAACAAACGATCGCGCAGTTACAACAAACTTTAGGCAAATCTTTATCAGAATCAGAATTAGAACAATATTTACCCCAAATTCAACTAGTAGAACCCCCCACGGGGAAACAATTTTGGCGGTCTAGTCAGTCTACCCCAGGTATATATCTCATTTTGGCAGGGAAGGTCAGACTGTTTAATAGCGAAGGACAACTGCTAACCTCTCTAGACGAAGGTTCGTCTTTTGGCGAACTCACTCTATTTCCCGAAGAATCATTTCGCCCCTATGTTGCCAGGGCTTCCTTTAAAATACAATTAGCCTTTATCTCGGAAACTTTATTACAACAACTAATCAGCCGAGACTCCCAGTTAAGAGAACATTTAAAACAACAAGCCCTCTTTCAAGAATTGTTGCTTTTATGCCGTCAAACTCCAGAACTCAAAAGCATCTCGTTAGAAAAACTCAAACCAGTCATTCCTCTATTAGAAGCTCATCATTTTAATTCAGGTCAGCTAGTTTCTACTGCCCTCTCCGAAGATTATTTCTGGTTGATTAGAAGGGGAGAAATCGAAGATGAAGACGGAAACCGACTAACGGCGGGGAGTATTTACTTTCCTGGCTCTTCTCCAGTACGAAAATTTTGGCAGGTAAACCAAGCAGTAGAAATCTATACCCTTAGTTATGAAAATCGGGATGAGGGACAGCTATATTCTGCCGAATTAAACAAATATCAGGCAGTAGGAACGGTGGCAGCAGATCGTGCCATAATACCGATTGAGGTTCAACCAGTTCGAGCGAGCGATCTTCCTGTAGAAACCAGTTCGGAAAAATCAGCCCCGAAAAAAGAAACCAAAGACTATTTCCCTTCCCCCCAACAAAGAATTGGTCACCTTTGGGAGAAGATCGCCAAAAAATATCCCTACTACGCCCAACAAAGCGTTAGCGATTGCGGTGCAGCTTGTTTGTTAATGGTGGGGCAATATTATGGTAAACATTATAGTCTCAATCGCTTGCGAGATTTAGCTAATGTCAATCGTAATGGTTCTACCTTGAGGGGATTGGCTTATGCTGCGGAGACAATTGGTTTTATCACCAGACCGATTAAAGCCACCCTAGATCGTTTGGCAGAACAAAAACTTCCTGCGATCGCTCACTGGGAAAACAATCACTATATTGTAGTCTTTGAAATTAATAAAAAAGAGGTCATAGTTTCCGATCCTGGAATTGGTCCTAGAGTCTTAAGTCATCGGGAGTTTCAGGCGGGATGGACTGGCTATGCCATGTTACTCGAACCCACGGGCTGGCTGGATGAAGGTAAAGATTCCAAATTTCCCATTTGGCGGTTTATGGAGTTACTAAAACCCCATACGTTAGTGATGGGCGAAGTTTTATTAGCTTCGATCGCGATTCAGCTTTTTGGTTTAGTCACTCCTTTATTGACTCAGATCTTGTTAGATCGAGTAGTGGTGCAGCAAAGTAGCGTTACCCTGATGGCAGTGGGGACGGCGTTGCTGATTTTTGGTTTATTTCGGGTAGCTATTTCGGGATTGAGGCAATATCTCTTGGATCACGTTTCCCAAAAAGTAAACGTATCCTTAATTGTTGGTTTTGTACGACACAGTTTTAAATTACCTTTAAGCTTTTTTGAATCCCGTTATGTGGGGGATATCGTAGCGCGATTGCAAGAAAACCAAAAGATTCAGAAGTTTCTCACGGGGGAAGCACTATCAATCTTTTTGGATTTTTTGACCATCTTTATTTATGTCGGCTTGATGTTTTGGTATAGCTGGCAAATGGCATTGTTAGCTTTGGTAATTGTTCCTCCTTTCTTTATCTTGGCTTTAGTGGCAACTCCTTTCCTACAAAAAATCTCGCGGGATATCTTTACCGCTTCGGCAAAAGAACAAAGTTATGTCATTGAAGCCTTTTCGGGGATAGCTACCGTCAAATCTATGGCGATCGAAAATCGAGTACGCTGGCGTTGGGAAGAATATCTCAATAAAGCAGTTAAAAAAGGATTTAGCGGACAAATAGTCGGCAACAAAGTTCAGGTAATCAGTTCGACCATTCAAACCGTAGCTACTACTGCCGTATTGTGGTTTGGTGCTTGGCAAGTAATTCAACAACAGCTAACTGTCGGACAGTTAATTGCCTTTAATATGCTGTTGGGCAATGTGATTAGTCCCTTTCAACGTTTGGCGGTATTGTGGAATCAACTTCAAGAAGTAATTATTTCCATCGAACGGATTAACGACGTATTAGAAGCAGAACCAGAAGAGGATTGGCAAGTCCAAGCTAGACAGTCGTTACCTCCCATACAAGGTCGTATCAGCTTGCGAAATGTTAGTTTTCGCTATCATCCCGACGATAAAGCCAATGTGATTGAAAACTTTAGCGTTGAAATCGAACCAGGACAAACGATCGCTTTAGTAGGTCGCAGTGGTTCGGGAAAAAGTACCCTAGCGAAGCTAATTTTATCTTTATATTCCCCTACTGAGGGCAAGATATTCATTGACGGTCACGATTTAGCTAATATTTCCCATGCTTCTATGCGCCGTCAGATAGGAGTAGTCGATCAAGCTAACTTCTTATTTGGGGGAACAATTCGAGAAAACATCAGCGTCAAGCATCCCGATGCCAGCTTAGAAGAAATTAGAGAAGCTGCCGAACAAGCTGGTGCAGATGAATTTATTCAAAAACTGCCGTTAAAATACGACACCCTCGTTGGGGAAAGAGGTGGTTCTCTGTCTGGGGGTCAATGTCAAAGATTGGCGATCGCTCGCGCTCTTTTAGGCAATCCTCGTTTGTTGATTTTAGACGAAGCCACTAGTGCCTTGGACGCAGAATCGGAAAGAATCATTCAAAACAATCTTAATAACATTATTAAAGACCGCACGACGATTATTATCGCTCACCGTCTGTCTACCATTCGTCAAGCCGACCAAATTCTAGTTTTAGATAAAGGGATACTGGTCGAACAAGGTACTCACAACGAGTTGATGCAAAAACAAGGACATTACTTCTATCTCAATCACCAACAACTAGCCGTCTCTCAACTTTAAATAGGGCTTGGGGAGAGATCCAGTTATCCCTTCTGCAACCGACTTGTTAGCAAAATTAATTAGCAATAAATTGTACTGCTTACTTCTTACTTCATCGAACCATGTCACCCTCTAATCATAATTCCACTCTTACTTATGGCGATCCCAACCAAGATCGAATTAAAATTTTGATCGTAGATCGTCAAAATCTCAGTAGCGAACTACTAAAAAGTCAATTAAAATCAGAACCTAATATTAAAGTAATTGGTTCGGTACATACCGAAATAGCTACTTTTAAAGTAATTAAAAACTATTTACCTAATATTGTTATTATTGATTTCGACGTAGCAGAAATTAATGGTCTGGCTTTAGTCAAAAAAATCTCCGATAATTTCAGAGAAATTAAAACCCTAGTATTTAGTCATAAAAATAATTTCGGCAATATCAATCGAGCCTTGACTGTTGGGGCAAATGGCTTCTTAATTAAAAACTCTTCTGCCCAAGACGTAAAAACCGTAATCGAAAGCATTACCTTCGATCGCTCGGAAGATACCAAATTACAAATTCCCCTGCCGATCGATCCGCTAGAATTGGCTGAAACAACCCCGTACGGACGAGATCCTGATGACGATGATTATGAAAGCATCGAAGAGGTCAGACAATAT